>NZ_NUCO01000035.1:0-1448 GCF_002555445.1 Bacillus sp. AFS017336 | reverse complement strand
AAGTGCACCCCAAATGTTAGACACAGTCTAACATTTGGAGGTGCATTTTTTATGACTAAATTTACAAGTGATGAGAGGTTAATTGCAGTAAAACGTTACTTAGAAGGGGACGAGTCTCTAAAAGAGATTTCAGATTCTATCGGAGTAGACCATTCAGTATTTCTAACATGGATACAAAAGTATCAATATCATGGTGAAAAAGCATTTCAAAAAAGCTATACATCATATAATTTGCAGTTTAAACTAGATGTACTTAACTATATGAACGAACAAGGAACATCTATCAGAGAAACAGCTGCAATTTTTAACATTCCTACTCCTTCTACTCTTTATCAGTGGAAAAGGCAGTTAGAAACCATCGGTAAGGATGCCCTTGTATCAAAGAAAAAGGGGCGTCCTTCATTGAATAAAAAAAATTTAAACACAGGCAGTAATAAGGAAGTAGCTGAAGGATCAATTGAGGCTTTACGTGCAGAGAATGAACGTTTACGAATGGAGAATGCGTACTTAAAAAAGTTGAATGCCTTAGTTCAAAACAAGGAAAAATCACCAAACAAGACAAAGTCCAAGTGGTCTATGAATTAAGGCATGAATTTTCGGTAAGGTCACTTCTACAACTCGCAGAGATCCCACGTAGTACGTATTATTATTGGGTGAAAAATTTAGACCGTCCAGATCCAGATGCAGAGCTAAAAGTGTTGATAAAAGCTATTTACGATGAACACGAATGTCGTTATGGCTATCGTAAAATACGAGACGAACTTACTAATCGTGGATATAAGGTAAATCATAAAAAAGTTCAACGTCTTATGAAAGTATTAGGAATAAAATCACTAGTGAAGGTAAAGAAATATCGCTCATACAAAGGCAAAGTGGGTAAAATAGCTCCAAATATTTTAAATCGAAATTTTCAAGCAGCTAAACCAAATGAGAAATGGGTTACAGATATAACTGAATTTAAATTATTTGGAGAAAAGTTATATTTTTCACCTATGTTGGACTTATATAATGGCGAAATAATTGCTTACACGATCGGCTCACGTCCAACCTATTCACTAGTATCAACTATGTTAACTAAATCTTTTAAACGTTTAACAGAATCCGATACATTACTTATTCATTCAGACCAAGGATGGCACTATCAAATGAAAAAATATCGTAGTGCCTTGGTTAAACGTGGCATCACGCAGAGTATGTCTCGAAAAGGAAACTGTTACGATAACGCAGTAATAGAAAGTTTCTTTAGTGTCATGAAATCCGAACTACTATATCTTAAAGAATTTAAGAGTATCGCGCACTTTAAACAAGAACTAGCTAAATATATAGATTACTACAATAACAAACGTATTAAGGCAAAATTAAAAGGCATGAGCCCAGTAAAATACCGAGTTCATGCCCTACAAGTTGCTTAATTGAAATAACCAGTCTAACTTTATGGGGTCACTTCA
>NZ_NUCO01000029.1:0-67039 GCF_002555445.1 Bacillus sp. AFS017336 | reverse complement strand
GTTTTCAAAGTTCATTTTCTATCGCTCAGAAGCGACTTTTTAATATTACCATTTGGCAATAATGCTTGTCAACATTTTTTAAAATTCTTTTTTAAATTAAGTTAACCAAGTCGTTGTCGCTGAGGACAAGAAATAATATAACACGTATCCAATTAAACCGTCAATACAAATTATGATATTTTTTATATTTTTTATCTCTACCATCAAATACTCTCGATAGTATACATAAAAAACAGGCCTAATCCTTTATGTATCCTCTCATAAAGGAAGTCTACAATAAACTTCATATAAGATTTTCTTCTTCTTGAGCATTTCACTTTTAACCCGATCATTTACTTCATTTGACGATAACTCTTTGTCTAACTCATAAAGCGAACGTATGATAAGCGATTCGATTTCTAACACATGTTCCTTATTAAGTATTACCCCAAACATAAAATCACTCCGAGAAAACTTCTATCCATTAACAATTTTGTTAATCCAGCAGAAATTTTTATTGTTCTAATACTTTAAACATTTAATAATTTTGTTTTAAAGCATACAAGCCTGCTAAATCTCATATCCTTAATATAAGAACTTGGACAAGAAAGAAGGCGATTTTATGCTTTTTTACTTTTACATCACCTCAAAAAGGAAATTAAAGCAACTATCCTTAATTACTATTATTGCATTTTTCACAGCTTGCTTAGTTTATATACAAGCACCTAAAACATTTTCAACATTTTCAACTAATAAAGGTCCAATGGCAATTTATAAAGGTGATCCCTCCAAAAAAAATGTCGCTCTTACGTTCGATATTAGCTGGGGAGATGAGAACGTACTAAAAGTGTTAGACGTTTTACGAAATCAAAGAATCACGAATGCAACCTTTTTCTTATCCGCATCTTGGGCAGAGAGACATCCGGACATTGTGCAAACAATTGTAAAACAAGGCCATGAAATTGGAACACTTGGATATCGGTATAAAAGCTATACTCAATTATCTCCAGTAGAAATGCAAAGAGACTTAAATTACTCAGCAGAAGTTTTTACTCGATTAGGCATAAAAGACGTTAAATTATTTAGACCACCTAATGGCGAATATAATAAAGAAGTGATTAAAATTGCTAATCGGAATAATCTCTCTGTCATTCATTGGAGCGTTAATACTGATGATTGGAGAAACCCGGGAACAAATAAAATTGTTCAAAGCGTAGAAAAAAATGCTGATTCTGGAGACATCATTCTCCTTCATGCAAGTGATTCCGCACTGCAAACACCGAAAGCACTACCATTAATCTGGTCCTATTTAAAAGATGAAGGGTATAAAAGCGTAACTGTTTCTCAAATGATATCCAATACTAAAACAAGTATCAAAATTGTAAAATAAAAAGATGATGTCCCAAAAGTGTATTATTTTAGGGACATCATCTTTTTTATTTGAAATAAGAGTCGTAAAGGTTTGCCAGTGCAAACCGACTGTGCGACAGTTAAACTGACTTTTAGGACGGACTCTGTTAGTTTTCTGTAGTTTTCCGATTGATTGTACGCAATTATTTTTTTACTATTTTGTGTAAAGATAATAACTGATACGTATTACATACAAATAAAGGTACTAACATTAATATTAGCCAAGAAAGATCATTCTGCCTTAATGCAGGGAACCATTCAACTACTGTTACAACAATCATAAAAAATAGTGCAGGTATAAATGCTCCATTGTTTGTTTCTTTTGTTTTTTTAAAGGCAACGATCAGGCTAGCTATTAAAAGGACTATTGGGAATATTAAATATCCTGTAAGAGCTTCTCCGTGTGCATATTCTTTATATCGAAAATATGCCAGATCAAATAAGGCTAGTACAATCAAAATAATTTGAACTGGATTCCATAATGACTTAAATAAACCTAACCCGAAACGATGAATTGTTAAATAGGCAAAGAAGCCCATTTGACTTACAGCGCTGAATACTAACCCTAATATAAATAAAAAAGATACTTCAACTAATAATTTTCCAATTCTAACATCTTGAACGTAACTTAAATACTCTTTATACCCATAAAGAATACCTGTAATAATTGTTGCAATTCCGCCAACTAGTAACGTTGTTAAAAATAATCGAACCCATTTCCGACTCGTCATTCTATTCCTAATCCCCCATGTCCACAAAGTAATTCCGATTTTTTCTAAATAAATCTTTCATATAAAACTTTATTAACTTTTTAAACCACATAAATACCCTAATAATTCATTTCTATATCAGTCAAGGCTAAAAATACAGCCATTACTAATAAAACAAGCAATAAATTAAAAGGGTATTGTCTATTATTTAGTTAATATGATTTTTTCGACTACTTGTTCTGCAATCGTAGTATAGATTTTCCCAGTCGGGTGGTCTTTATCATAAATTGAAGGTGCAAAGTCCGCTTCATCCCAATCCGGTTGTTGTAAAGGTAATTGTCCTAATAGGGTAGTTTGAAGCTCTTTTGCAAGTCTTTCTCCTCCACCTTTACCAAAAACATACTCTTTTTCTCCAGTTTTTTTACTTTCAAAATAACTCATATTTTCTACAACACCAATAATTTCATGGTTTGTTTTTAATGCCATAACCCCCGCTCTAGCTGCAACAATTGACGCTGTAGGGTGTGGAGTTGTAACAATAATTTCCTTACAAGATGGTAACATACTATGCACGTCTAATGCTACGTCACCAGTACCTGGTGGTAAATCTAGTAATAAATAGTCTAAATCTCCCCATTCAACTTCCGTGAAGAACTGCTGTAGCATTTTACCAAGCATTGGACCTCTCCAAATAATCGGCGAATTATCTTCAACAAAAAATCCCATTGAAATTACTTTTACTCCAAATCGATCAACTGGTATAATGCGCTCCCCTCTGATCACTGGTCTTGTCGTAATTCCCATCATATCAGGTACACTAAAGCCATAAATATCAGCATCAATGATTCCTACTTTTTTGCCTAATCTTGCTAAAGCAACTGCTAAGTTCACAGAAACAGTAGATTTTCCTACCCCACCTTTTCCACTAGCAATTGCTAAAAATTGTACTTTTTTATTATCTAATAATGAAAGCGTTGAGTGTGCATCGTCATCACTTGTTTCGACAAACTGACTTTTTTCTTCTTCTGTAAATTCAGTAAAACGAATTCCTACTGTATCTGCACCATTTTGCTTTAATAATTGAACAATTTGCGTTTGAATTTGCATCTGTTCTGCACTACCTGTTTTTAATAAAGCAATTTTAACGCTTACATGTTTCTTTTCATCTTTTATCGAAATTTCTTTAACTGCATCTAATTCTACTAATGATTTATTTAAAAATGGCTCATTAATTGTACCTAAAAGTGATAATACTTGTTCATTGGTAAGCATATTTACACCTCGTTATCTTAATATACTAAATAGTATAACACATGTATCTTAGTTAGTCTTAAGTAACATTCTTAGATAAAGAAAACTCGCTCATTGGTGAACATTTTAGGCGAAGACAGCTCAATCCTTAAAGTGAAGACTACAACGATATTTCTTCACCACTGCCCCCATTTATCCTTAATGTAAAAAATGAAAACCACCGAGTAATTCGGCGGTTCTAATCTTAGACAAGTCCCAAAAATATAATCTTTTCAATTCTTTTTTAGAACTGATCTTGAAAACCATGAAGTTTGAGGGATTTTATCATACACCACTTGTTAATTCGGCGGGTCATTTTTATCAGTGTAATATCGTATGACTCCTCTATAAATTGCTGCAGCAAGTTTATTTTGATATGCTTCATCTCTTAATTGCTGGCTCTCTTCATAGTTCGATAAAAAGCCTACTTCAACAAGCGCACCTGGAACTTTGGCATATTTCATTAAGTAAACATGATTAATAATTTTAGCTAATCGATGCGTATTATTTAAACTATCCCTTAGTTCTGCTTGAACGTATTTTGCAAACCGCTCATTTTCGATTAATGAACCATAGTAAAATGTTTGAGCACCTTTAGAGGATGTTCTTGGTAAGGAATTTAAATGAATTGATATGTATAGGTCTGCGTTCGATCCATTAATTATATCGACTCTTTTTCTTAAATCAACGCTTTTTCTTCTACTGTATCCTTTCATTCCTTCCTCTGCTAGATCATAATCACCATCCCTTGTCATAATGACTGTAGCGCCTTGGCCTTGTAAATAATCCCTTAGTTTATTTGTTATGGATAATGCAACAACTTTTTCAATAACATCTCCACCTGAGGCCCCTCCGTCTGGTCCACCGTGTCCGGCATCTAAAACGATAACTTTCCCATCTAATGGTAATCCTCTAAAATTCCAGGTTTTTGAAGTCTTCTGTAATAAAGGTATACATAATATCAAAAAAACAAAGGTTACAATGATTATGATTAAATGCCATCTTTTCATTTCTTCCCCCCTGATTGTCCTATAAAAAATATATGGGACAACTAGGAAGAATATGACTTACTTTGATAAACGAAGTTTGTGCCTTCTTTCCCCTTTTACATAACCATCTAACCACCAGTTATTTAAAAAGGATTTGCATTGATTAAATGGTTCAGTTTGGATATCATCTTTACGGCCAAATACTGAAGAATAAAATAAATAAGCTAACCATTCGGATTCCTTTGCTGATCTTTTTTTTACGTTTTCTATTGGTTCACCATAAAAACCAAAGCGACTATATCTTGCACCAAGTAAGTATGTCTCTACTGCTAATTCTAAACAGTAGTCCTCTCGTGCTTTTCTTTGGTTACTATCTGCATCTATAAAGTATGAAAATGAATCCTTTAATTGGGATTTTAACTGCATTATTCTTAATTCTTTTAATAAGCATTTTTCAAATTTAATTTGCTTATCTCTTCTTTTTTCTCGGAAATTTGTTATAAGATTCATGTTGAAACCTCCCCGTAGCCATAGTCTAAGACGAAAGGGGTTTGTTCATTCAAAAACTACATACTTAATTTCTTCCATAAAAAAATAATAGTTTCATGAAAAACACCGTTTTTATAAAATAGAAAAATTTTGTTGTAAACAATATAAAAAAGAGGGATCCATTATTTCCCTCTTTCAACTTTTAATTATTATATGACTTCATTCTTTGTAAAAGTAAGCCATCACTGTTTTTATTTTCTCCATATACGAACTGAGGCATATGGTATTTTAGATATTTTCCATATTGGCTGACCGTATTTAATAATAATTCGTCTACAAAGTAAGCACCATTTTCGAAAGTATCCAAAAATAAACTTGCAACTCCTGCATATACTCCACAAGCTACTTGAAGATAAGTTGCATTTGTACCATACCCCGCGAAGGAATCTTTGTTGTTCATTACATTATAGATGTAACGCTCTTTATTTTCATATACAAGTAAAACCCCAACTAAGTCTTCTCCTACTAACGGAGCTGTTGAAGGATCTAGAAGCTTTTTATCAAAACCCATGATTTCATCAGTATTTTTTAAATTATTTCTAATTAAATTTGTTGTATGCTCATTAACGCGATAAACAAAACCACTTTCTAGATTGAATAGTTTTCCGATTATAAATACTTCTTCATGTGGCATAAGACAACCGTAGAAAACTTTTTCTCCTAATTTAACTTTAAACTCAACTGAATAAACATCATCGTAAAGGAAGATTGGGATATTTTGTTTAACAAACATAGGAAAGCTTGTAACTGCTTCTTCTAGGAAGCAATCTGGGGACCAAGTGGTATAAATTGTTTCTTTTTGAGCTAACGAAGGGTTTTCATAAAAAGAATTATCATGTTCAACAATATAACATGCAAGAGGCTTTTCAGAAGGAAATTGGTTCATTAAATCAATTGCCATCCATTGGACAATCCCTGGATTCATGCCTGAACCAATAATTGCGGTAGTATTTTTAAACTTTCTTTTATTTTCCTCGAAAATGCGTATACGTTCCTTAAGGGGGAAACCGGAACTAATACTTTCATCTTCATCTACTATGTCACTTTCTAAAGCGGTATTTACATACTTAACGCCAAATTCATTACAACAACGCAGCATTTCAACGGAATCCGCTCTAGAAACATCTACTACAAGTACTGTTTTACTTTCTATAAGATGTTTTTTCATTAATTCAATATTATTAACATTCATCTCATGAAATGTAACCTTTTTAATTAGGTTGGGGATAATCCTCTCAAAGTATGGTAAGTCTCTTTGCTTTAAATCAATCAAATGAAACCTGGCATTTCTAATCGTCTCGTGAATGGGATCATTTGGATCCTCCACTGCCTTATTAAATATAGAAAGTACTGCTTTTGCTACTCCGCCAGAACTACCTAAAAGGGTAATAATCGCATCTTTTTCCAACATATAAACAACTCCATGAATTATTGGTTTAATTTTAGCTATTACTTTACTATATGAATCAATAGGAAAAGTGTTCGGACAAGTATCCTTACAGTATAACTATGTTAGATATGTGTTGAAAAAAAAAAGCCTAACTAATAATTAGTTAATAGCTCTATTTTTGATTATTAATTGTTTTTATCGTCGGTTTCTGGTTTTTCTAAAAGTTTTTTCTGTTGTTCCATACAAAATTCTCTAAACTGTTTGCATTCTTCTCTACATTCTTCTCTACATCTTTCAATTTCTTCTTCACGTTTCTTTTCTCGTTCAACACGCAACTCAAATTCACGATCTCTTTCTCTTTGGTCGATTAGAGAAGTATCCGTTTTTAGAAGTGGTACATTGCCTCTTTGAATTGGTCCGATCCCCATTAGAGAACGCCATTCGTTAGGAGTTAAGGAAGCTCGCTCTACCATAACGGAAAATGCTAATTTAGTTACGATCGATGCAAATTCTAAGTTAGTTGCTTCAAAAACAATACGATTACCATTTGCTCGTTCAACAGGAGTAAAGAATTTACGTGTAAATTCATTATTTAGTTGGATGACTAACGGATTAATTACGGCTTGATTATACGTATTCCACTGATTTTCATCAAACGTACTCCGAACTATATTTTCGTTCGTATTAAAAAAACTATAAATTCGACTGATTGCATCATTTGTTCTTTGAGCCTCTGGCGCATAAGTACTTATGGGCACTTGTTGTAAACTATACGTCGGTTCTGAAAATCCTGCCTTTACTCCATCACCAGTATATTTCATATAATTATTTACGAATTCATTCGTATTTTTTATCATCTCTTCTTGATCTAGCACTTCTTTAAAGTTTAATAACCAATTTATAAAACGATTGTTACTTACATTTTGAACGATACTATCATCTACGGAATCAATCACTTCTAATAATGGCAGTAAAGGATCATATGGGGGTGTTCCAAACAGATCATTACTGTTAAAATCCTTCCTTAAATGAATGATATCGCTATAAGGTAAAATTAGTACATTTTTGTTTTTGAAAGTGAATTTTAAAAAGATTAACCCTTGATTATTTTCTAGCACTTCAACAGTAGTACAAGGAATGGGAAAGAGAGCAGTAGGATAGCCAAAGTCATTTCGTTTTATAAAAGCAAAAGCATTACTATTCAATTCAAGCTGGGTTACCATTTTCTCTAAAAGTAGCTGCAAAGACATAAATGGATTCGGTTCTTGAAGTACATTAAAAACCCACGGATCTGGGTTAATCTTGCACTCTTTACTATTTTCCCTGACATGCGTTACTTTTAGTTTTCCTATTGCATTAGCTTTCGGTCTAATACACGCCCGGATCACATCATTTTTAAACAATGTATTTCCTAAAGTAAATTGGCCTTCCCCATCATCATTTAATAACTCAAAAGTACTAGTACTTGATTGAAAATTCATTTTTCCCATTATCCAATCGACTAAGCCCAATTTAAATCACCCCTAACATAGAAGGCCGCATACAGAAATGATTAAGGTATAATATTTTATTCTTATAAAAATCTTCTATGCTATAAATAGGGCATGAATTATTAGATTTTTTTAATTTAATTTGTTCTTAATAAAAAAACCCCTCATCAAAATGATTAAGGGTAATTGTAAATTCATTTTTTAATACCTTTCAACTAAAAGTTGTTTTGATTCAAAGTATAAAACCTGTACAAATTTCTTGGCATTAATTCGTGTGTGTGTTGAAGAAGAAGTAACCGATACTTGTTTTAATTCACTCATTCTTTGTCGTACCGTTTCAAAATCAAAAAATTTTGAGGCGTAATTCTCAAATTTAGGATTCGCATAATCAGTAAGGCCAATCGATGCCATATGGTTTAATGATTGATAAATCGCCCTACGAACCCGCTGTTCTGACGACTTCCTTTCTCGCTCTACCTCTTCTTGTGAATTGATAATTCCAAGCTTTTTTAAACTAACGTGAGTATATATATCTTTTAAGGTTGGAAATCCAGCATCTAATCCAAAACTCGTCTCATACTCATATAAATAATTGACGATATCAAGTAAATCCTTACTTCCATTTTCCCCAGCGATCCCAAGCTCGGATAATAAAACTTGTCCCCAATCAGTGATTTTCTTTTTATCGGGGTTCGGTCTATAATTCGTTATCGAATGAACATCAAAAACATTGCTTAACGATCTTTGAATATCATGGATTGACCGCTCTAATCGAATTCGCTCCATGACTTTTCTGACCACTGAAATCACTTCAACCTTGTTCAGTGGCTTAGTAATGTAATATTCGATACCAAGTGAGTATGCTTCGCCAATTAATTCTTTAGACTCTACTTGAGAAATCATTATTATTTTTCCTTTAAATGAAGGACCTAATCTCCTAATCGTTTCGATTCCGTCCTGTATGGGCATTAATAAATCGATAAATAATATATCAACTTGGTTTATTTCTAATGTATTAGTATCTAAAAAAGAACCATCTTCCGCCTCTGCAACAACATCTCCTAATTCTTCGTCTTCTATAATTTGGGATAACATAGATCGAAAGACTTCATCATCATCTGTGATATAAAAATTCAACATACTCACCCTTTCTCGACGAGACTTTCAATAGGTAATCGAATCGTGAAAATACATTCACTCTCTTTTTGATGAAGAGTTACTTCTCCTCCTAACTCTTCTGCCATTTCTTTAATATAAGATAACCCAATTCCCGTAGATGGGGTTCCATCCTCTTTATATTTTGAAGTGAAACCAGGTTTAAAAATAAGTTTCGTATTTTTTGATGGGACTCCTGGGCCATTATCAATCACGCTACATTTAATCCAATGATCCTCTTTTTCGATTGCTATGAGAATGATCCCTTCATATTCTATTGCTTCTACGGCATTCGCAACCAAATTATTTATAAATGATAGCATTAGATAAATATGATATTGTGGATGTTGTCCTGTAATTTGCGACACAAACTCAATTTTCTTACCTAACATACCAGCATATTTTTGATTGATTCTAATAATCATTGTTGCTAAATCATTTACTCCCATATATTCAGGTAAACTTTCACTCGTAATTAATTTAGAGAGTCCAGCAAAAATTCTTTGATTATCCTTCTTAATTTCATGTACCTCTCCAGCAATTCTTAAAGCCTTGCTCCCCCACTCCTCAATAGGGACTTCTAATTCATGTTTATATTTATTCATGTTTCTATATAAATTGTAAGATTCTTTCGTTATTGTTTCTGCATTTTGCAGCGTCTTTCTTAAATAAGCAGACTCTACATACAAATTAGATAAATGCATAAGCATATTCTCATTTTCTTTTCGAGTTTGTGACTCCTTTAGCCTTAATTCGTAAAGCTTCATCATATTGATAAAAGCTAATACAAAAAAACTTCTAAACACAGCAATAATGATAATTTTGTTTAATTCTTCTACGGTAAGTGTAGCTCCCATTCCATACAATTGAAGGATTAGTTCAATTAAACTTGAAGTAATCTCAATAGTAATACCAAAAATTCCTATGAGCATTGGGTGTTGGTACCGATTCAGCTTTAATAAATAAAATAAAACAGAATAGGAGAAATAATATAGAAAAGTAGGAAATCTAACTGAAAAGGATGAAGTTAAATTAAAATCCGTCAATACAAACCAATCAAGTCCGAAGCGAAATACAAAAACGGATACTCCTATTAACAGACCAAATATAACAGAGTGTATATTCCGGAAGTACAATAATGAAAAGAAGAAAATAGGTGTTCCAAAACTAACTCGAAATATATTATCAAATGGATGAAAGTTAAGTTCCCCTGCTATTGGAATAATAACCATCAGTGCAACAACTATCCAGAAATCTTTAATCTCTAGTTCATTAGATTTCAAATCTGTCACTTCCTGATTTTTGCTACTAGTATATCGCCTTGTAGATGCTAACACAATGTTCCTCCGTACTACTAAATGTCATAAGAAAATACAGCTTGATTTACAAGCTGTATTTAGGTCTTTTATACAGTAACTAATTCTTTGGCTGCTTTAATAGGTCTGTAAGCAGGCTCCCACATTGCGCTTCGTACAGCTTGCTCAATATCGTCATGTACTACTCGTGCGACGCCATCTGCAACTGCTGCTTTTGCTACTTCGATTGCAACCACTTCTGAAATAGTACGTAGATTCTCGATTTGTGGTAGTAAAGGTGCACCTAACTTACTAACGTCGATCATTTGAGCTACCGCTTCTGCCGCCGCTGCAAACATGCCATCTGTTATTACACTTGCTCTTGAAACATTTGTTCCAAGTCCTAACCCTGGGAAAACAAGAGCATTGTTTGATTGCCCAATGACATAAACAGTTTTGTTATATGTTACAGGAGCGAAAGGACTACCTGTCGCGACTAACGCTCTTCCTTCAGTCCATTTGATTAGATCAGAAGGTTTTGCTTCCGCAAGTGGTGTAGGGTTTGACATTGGTAAAATTACAGGTCTTTCAACATGTGCAGCCATTTCTTTAACAATTTCTTCTGTGAAAGCACCAGCAACAGTTGAAGTACCAATTAATATTGTAGGGTGAACTTGACTAACGACCTCAGCTAAGCTTGCACCTGAATTATTTTCTTCAGCTGGGCGTGCATAAGGTTGTTGGAAGTCGAACAACCCGTCCATATCATCAGCAAGCAAACCATTGCGATCAATACACCAGAAACAACGGTTTGCTGATTCTAACGAAAGACCTTCACGTACCATTGCATCACGTACCTGATCAGCGATCCCAATACCAGCCGCTCCTGAACCGAATACAACTACTCTGTGTTCACTTAATGGGATACCAGATGCGTTTACTGCTGCTAGTACAGCGGCAAGTGATACTGCTCCAGTACCTTGAATATCATCATTGAAAGTACAAACTTGATGACGATACTTATCTAAAATATTTCTTGCATTTTTAGAGCTAAAATCTTCCCAATGTAATAATGCATTTGGATATTTTTCCACGGCCGCATTTACAAACTTATCGATGAATTCATCATAGCGACTATCGCGAATACGAGGGTGACGATTTCCTACATAAAATGGGTTATTTAGTAGTTCTTCACGATCTGTACCAACATCTAAAATAACTGGCATTACACGTGCTGGATCGATACCTGCTGCAGCTGTATAAACTGCTAATTTACCGATTGCGATATTAATACCTCCAACTCCCCAGTCACCAATTCCTAATATTCCCTCACCGTCAGTAATAACGATTAAATCAATTTCGTCTGCATTTGCTCCGTAATTATCAAAAACTTGTTCAATACTATCTGCTTCATTGATCGATAGATACAATCCACGAGGTCTTCTATATTCATGACTATAACGCTGAATTGCTAGACCAACTGTCGGTGTATAGACAACCGGAAGCATTTCAGGTAAGTGATCAGTTAGTATACGATAAAATAATGTTTCATTACGATCATGTAAAGCTGATAATGTTACATTCTTATGCAAATCAGTAGGCTGTGACGAGAATTGCGCGTAAGCTCGTTTAGCTTGCTCCTCCAGTGTTAGTACAGCTGGCGGTAATAATCCTGTTAAACCTAACTCTTTTCGTTCCTCTTGAGTAAATGCAACTCCTTTATTAAGCATTGGCACACCTAATAATTCGGCACCTCGCAAGGTAGTCTCTACCTCACCATTCGAACCTACCTTGAATTTATGCATACAATCCCATCCCTTATCTTTTTCTTTTTATATTTATCTATTTAAGTTAAGCAAAAAAGGGCTCTTCGCCCTTCCCTTTTAAAAATTGTCATTCTGATTGAAAAACATTCGTCTTTCAATAAGCTAAGCCTGTAGAAGCGCAGAGTTACCGTTGAATGGTAACAAGCGCCTCAAACAGGCTAACCAACAAAGAATGCTGTCTGAGTGATTTATTGACGCTCTAAAAGAACTGCACCAGCAATACCTGGGTGAGTCATTTCAAATGGGTCTAAAATTAAATCCAGCTCATCTTCTGATAACACATCATATTTTAAGCAAAGTTCACGAATTGGCTTTCCTGTTAGAATTGCTTCCCTCGCAATTCTTGCAGCAACTTCATAGCCGATATGTGGATTAACAGCTGTGATTAGTCCAACGCTCTTCTCTACATATTCTTTCATTCTGTCTTCATTTGCTTCAATTCCTTTTAAACAGTTATCAGTAAATGCACGGAATGCATTATTCATAATGTTAATTGATTGAAGTAAATTGAATACTAGTACAGGCTCCATAACATTTAATTCTAATTGTCCTGCTTCTGATGCTAAACAAATTGTATGATCATTACCGATTACTTGGAATGCAACTTGGTTAATTACTTCAGCCATTACAGGATTTACTTTTCCTGGCATAATGGATGAACCTGGTTGACGTGCTGGTAATGAAATTTCACCAAGGCCTGCACGTGGACCAGAAGCCATTAAACGTAAATCATTCGCAATTTTAGACATATTCATCATACATACTTTAAGAGCAGCCGATACTTCTGTGTAAGCATCAGTGTTTTGAGTAGCATCAACAAGATGCTCAGCTCCAACAAGTGATAAGCCACTAATTTCAGCAAGTTGCTTAACAACAAGTTCAATATAGCGAGGATCAGCATTTAAGCCTGTCCCAACCGCTGTAGCTCCCATATTTACCTCGTATAAGTGCTGACGTGATTGTTCGATACGTTTTATATCACGTGCAAGAACTCGAGAATAAGCTTCGAACTCTTGTCCTAAACGAATCGGTACAGCATCTTGTAAGTGAGTACGACCCATTTTAATAACATGATCAAATTCTTTTGCCTTTAACTCAAATACATCGTGCATATATTTCATCGTATTTAATAATTTATCTAACATATTTAAAGTCGCGATGTGAATTGCAGTTGGAAATGCATCATTTGTAGACTGCGACATATTTACATGGGTGTTTGGACTAATACAGAAATAGTCACCTTTTTCTTTGCCTAAAATTTCAAGCGCACGATTAGCAATAACCTCATTTGCATTCATATTCATTGATGTACCTGCGCCACCTTGAATAGGATCTACAATGAACTGATCATGCCATTTGCCATCAATAATTTCTTGAGCAGCTTCTGCAATTGCATTACCATTTCCCTCATAAAGACGTTTTGTTTCCACATTAGCAAGTGCAGCTGCCTTCTTTACAATTGCTAAAGCCTTAATAAGCTCTTCGTGAATTTTATATCCAGTAATCGGAAAATTTTCAACTGCACGTAATGTTTGGACACCATAGTAGGCATCTGCTGGAATTTCTTTTTCCCCTAAGAAATCTTTTTCAATACGTATGTTTGGTTTAATTTCAGTAGCCGCCATTTGTTTTTCTCCCATCTTTACGCAACTTTTGATTCCTTATATGAATCAATAAATGCTTGCGCTTTATCTTTATCGTATTCGCCTTCCCATTTAGCCATTGTGATTGCCGCTAATGAGTTTCCTAATACATTTACTGCAGAACGAACCATGTCTAAAATACGGTCAATACCTGCAATTAATGCGATTCCTTCTAAAGGTAATCCCATTGAACCTAGTGTTGCCAGTACAACTACGAACGATGCACCAGGGACACCGGCCATCCCTTTTGATGTAAGCATTAGTACAAATAATAACGTAACCTGCTCCATAAATGTCATGTGTATATTATACATCTGAGCAACAAATAACGCAGCAAGAGCTTGGTAGATAGCTGACCCCGTTAAATTAAACGAATATCCAGTCGGAATAACGAAAGATACGATTGCCTTTGGACAACCCATTTGCTCCATTTTTTTCATAATGTTTGGAAGTACTGCTTCCGAACTTGCTGTTGTAAAGGAAAGAATCAGCTCGTCCTTTAAAATCTTAATTAGCGTAAAAATATTCGTCCCTGTCATTTTAGCATTTATACCTAAAATAACAATAGCAAAAAATGCTACAGTTATATAAACAGCTATAACAAGCTTACCAAGTGGTAATAAAGTACCTACACCGAACTTTGCAACTGTTACTGCAATTAACGCGAATACTCCGATTGGAGCAGTTTTCATAACTTGATTTGTCACCCAAAACATTGCTTCTAATACGCCTTCAAAAAATCCTAAAACAGGCTTTCCTTTTTCTCCGATTGCTGCTACTCCTAAACCGAAAAGAACAGAGAAGAAAATAATCGGTAAAAGATCACCTTGTGCCATCGATTCAAACACATTTTTTGGGAAGATATGAACGATTGTTTCTGCAAAGCCACTTTGTTGTGTTGCAGTTGCTGTTTGTTCATATGCTGAAATGTCACCTTTTTGTAGATGGCTCATATCGACACCTTTACCAGGATGGAACAAGTTTGCCGCTAACAACCCAACTCCAAGTGCGATCGTCGTAATAATTTCAAAATAAAGAAGTGTCTTTCCCCCAAGTTTTCCTAACTTCTTAATATCCCCTACTCCAGCCACAGCAACAATTAATGCTGAAATAACTATTGGCATAACGATCATTTTGATTAAGTGAATAAAAATATCACCGATCGGCTGAATATACGAAGTTGCCGTTTCATTTCCATATACTAGTGCCCCAACAATAATACCTAATATCAACGCTATAAAAATTTGAGTAGCTAAACCAAATTTTTTCATATATAAATCCCCCTTGTTAACGCTTTCAAACATTTTAATGAAATACATACCTAATTCTATATGTAAACCTACAAAACAATACAAAAACCTACAAGGACTTTTGAAATTATTTGAAAAAGTTTCATAAAATGCTTCGGCGACGTATGAATAGGAGGGACAATAAATTGACGAACGTTAGAAAGGACAGTAATCAAGAAAGTGCTAATACTAGTGAAAAGCATTAAAAAAATAAAAAAACTCCTGTCCACATTGTGGAAAGGAGTTTTGAACGTATATGAAAATTAACGTTTTGAGAACTGAGGAGCTCTACGTGCACCTTTAAGACCGTATTTTTTACGCTCTTTCATACGTGCATCACGAGTTAATAATCCAGCGCGTTTTAAAGTTCCGCGGTATTCAGGATCAACTTGTAATAAAGCTCTTGAGATACCGTGACGAATTGCACCAGCTTGACCAGTGTATCCACCACCGTTAACGTTTACTAAAATATCATAGCTACCTAAAGTTTCAGTTGCAACAAGTGGTTGTTTAACAACTTCTCTTAATGCAGCGAATGGGATGTAATCTTCAAAATCACGACCGTTAATGATAACGCGTCCTTCGCCAGGAACTAAACGTACACGAGCTACTGAGCTTTTACGACGTCCTGTGCCATAGTATTGTACTTGTGCCATGTGAATGCCCTCCTTTTATAATTATCCGCGAAGTTCGTAAACTTCTGGTTTTTGTGCTTGGTGTGGATGCTCGTTACCAGCATACACGTGTAATTTTTTTACTTGAGCACGTCCAAGACGTCCTTTTGGAAGCATACCTTTAACAGCTAATTCAAGCATTTTAACTGGGTAGTTAGTACGCATTTCTAAAGCTGTACGCTCTTTTAAACCACCAGCATACATTGTGTGACGGTAGTAAATTTTATTGTTTAATTTGTTTCCTGTTAATTCAACTTTCTCAGCATTGATGATGATTACGTTATCACCTGTATCAACGTGTGGTGTGAAAGTTGGTTTGTGCTTACCGCGAAGTAAAGTAGCTACTTCAGTTGCAAGACGACCTAAAGTTTTTCCTTCAGCGTCTACAACGAACCACTTACGTTCAACTTCGCTAGCTTTTGCCATATAAGTTGTGCGCATTCTAATTTCCTCCTAATACAATATACATAAAGTAAAATTGTTTTTATTGTTTATCTATAACACGACTGGTTCCGGGGCTAATCGTGGTTCTTAAAACAATACCGTATTTAATATTAAACTTTCTACCTTCTAATGTCAAGCAAATGTTACACCAGGATTAGTTGTTATAATCAACTTTCCATAAAAATAATCCATTAGGCGGTGAAGTCTTGCCAGCCTTGGCTCGATCGCATGCTAATAATGCGTTTTTCACACTAATTACGTCGCGTTTTCCTTGACCAACTTCAATTAGTGTTCCAACAATTATTCTTACCATATTATATAGAAATCCATTTCCTTCAAGAGCAATGACAATTCCTTGCTCTGATTTATTAATGGTACCTTTGTATATGGTGCGTACTTTTTCCTTTATATCGGTATTCGATGCACAAAATGAACTAAAATCATGAGTACCTAATAAACAATTAAGTGCCTCTTGCATTTTAACAATATCTAGCTCAAATGGGAAAAAATAATGCTGATTTCTCGAAAAAATATTTTCGTCCTTCTCATTCCAAATAAAGTATCGATATTCTTTCCGAACAACATCAAATCTAGAATGAAATTTGTCATCAACAATTTCTACCGATTTAATATAAATATCTTTAGGTAGTTGTGCATTTAAGGCTCTCTTCCATGCTTCAGGTAAAAGATTAAATTCACTATCAAAATGAATAACTTGACCTACTGCGTGTACGCCAGTATCTGTTCTACCTGAGGCATGGATTTTTATAGGGTTCCCTTTATGCATTTTAGTTAGAACTGTTTCAATATCAGTTTGAATGGTTCTCTGGTTTGGTTGAACTTGGTATCCACTAAATAAGGTGCCATCATATGAAATTATACATTTAATTCGATTCATAACTTATCAATCTCCATCACTTACGTAAAAACAATAATAATAAAAATAAAATCAGTAATGCAAGTAAACATGCTGTATCACGTAAATGCCACTTCATTACCCGAAACTTTGATCGTCCTTCTCCACCTTGGTAACCTCTAGCTTCCATCGCAACTGCTAAGTCTTCAGCTCGTTTAAATGAATGAATAAATAACGGTACAAGTAAGGAGACTAACGCTTTTAATCTGTCTTTTATTGGACCCGATGAGAAATCCACTCCTCTTGATGACTGTGCCTTCATAATCTTTTCGGTCTCTTCCATAAGCGTTGGTATAAATCGCAATGAAATAGACATCATTAAAGCCATTTCATGCACTGGTAGACCAAATCTTTTAAAAGGGTTAAATAATGACTCCAGCCCATCTGTAATTTCGATTGGATTTGTTGTTAATGTCAGTAAAGTTGTAATTGAAACTAAAAGAAAAAATCTCGCCGATATATAAATCCCTTGGATAATACCTTCTTTATGGATTTCAATCCAACCAAAATGATAAATCAAAGGCCCTTCTTTATTTGTAAATACATGCAATAAAAACGTAAAAGCTGCTAACAACCAGATTGCTCTTAATCCTTTTAAATAATAATTAAGCGGTACTCTCGATAGTGATACTGTGATAATCGAGAATAGTAATAAAACACCGTAGGTAACAAAATTATTTGCAAAGAAAACAATAAATATAAATAAAAACATTGTTAGAAGTTTTGCTCTAGCATCTAGACGATGAATGAGTGAATCGATTGGTATATATTTTCCGATTATTAGACTATTCATGTTGTTTCCCCATTATAAAGACTCGCTATATAATCAGCGAGTTGTTCAATTGTTAAGCTTGTTGCTTTTTCGTTAATACCTAATTTTTGATTTAGCTCTTGATGGAATTTTAAAGAAAGTGGTATTTGTAAGCCAATTTCCTCTAATTCACTTTCGAATGAAAATACTTCTAAAGGACTTCCCTTTAAGTACGTAGTACCTTTTTGAAGCACATGGATTGTATCAGCGTACCTTGCTGCATCTTCCATGCTATGGGTCACTAAAATGATCGTAAGCCCCTTTTCTTTGTGTAATTCATAAAACATATCCATTAACGCCTTTTGGCCACTAGGATCAAGTCCAGCAGTCGGTTCATCTAATACAAGTACATCCGGTTCCATTGCTAATACTCCAGCTATGGCAATCCTTCTCATTTGACCACCACTTAGCTCAAATGGTGACTTCATTAAAAAATCTTCACTTAAACCTACTTTTTCAATTAAATCCTTTGCTCTTTTTTTGGCTTCGTCTTCAGAAACACCAAAATTCATCGGACCAAAGCAAATATCTTTTTCAACAGTTTCTTCAAACAATTGCTGTTCTGGAAATTGAAATACTAATCCTACTTTTTTTCTTAATGATTTTAAATTTTTGTTTTTCTTATTTGATACAAGGGTTATATCGTCTATTTTGGCGATTCCCTCAGTTGGTTGTAAGAGGCCATTTAAATGTTGCAGAAAGGTAGATTTACCTGAGCCTGTGTGACCAATTACAGCGTAGTAAGACCCATCAGGTATCGTTACATCTATATCGTAAAGAGCACGATGCTCAAACGGTGTCTTCGGCTGATAAGTATATCCTACTTTTTCAAAAGTAATTTGCATAATTCGCTCACCAAGCTTTCTTGCTCTAGATGGTCTTGTCTCAAAGGTAAACCTTTTTCTATCAATAAATTAGAAAGGTTATTTGTAAAAGGAGATGCTAATCCAAGCGACTCTAGGGAAAACTCTGTCTTTAAAAGCTCTTCTGGAGTGACGCTTTGAACTAAATGACCATCATGCATAATCAAAATACGGTCTGCATGTATAGCTTCTTCTATATCATGTGTAATCGAAATAACTGTCATATTAATTTCCTTATGTAAATTACGAATAGTTTCGATTACTTCTTTTCTTCCAAAGGGATCTAACATTGAAGTAGCTTCATCCAATATTAATATACTAGGCTGAATCGCTAATGATCCTGCTATCGCTACTCTTTGCTTTTGACCACCAGAAAGTGAATGTGGTTCATGAAGTTTAAAATCATTCATTTTGACGATATTAAGAACCTCTTCGATGCGACGATCCATTTCTGCTTTATCGACACCATGGTTCTCTAATCCAAATGCTATATCATCAATTACTGTTGTCCCAACAAATTGGTTATCAGGATTTTGAAATACCATCGTTATTTTCTTTCGAACATCCCATATTGTTTGCTCTGATAAGGTAATCTCCTCATCAATCACTATTTGGCCTTCTTCGGGTAAAATTAATCCATTTAAAAGTTTTGCTAATGTTGACTTTCCCGACCCATTTCTACCAACTATTGCAATCCATTCATTTTCCTTTATGTTAAATGATACAGAATGAACTGCATTCGATTGTGCCTGTGGATATTTAAAAGATATGTTATCTACTTTAATACTATCTTTTCTCATTATTTCACCTATAATTTCTCATTGTTTATAGATATATAATAGTCTAAAAGTAAACAGAAAAAAAGGGCAACGACATGTTTACAAGAAACGTCGAGCCCTTTTGTATACGAATATTAAACTAATTCGATAACAACCATTGGTGCTGCGTCTCCGCGACGAGGACCAATTTTTGCGATACGAGTGTATCCACCTTGACGCTCAGTGTAACGAGGAGCGATGTCAGCAAATAACTTTTGTAAAGCGTCTTGATTAGTTTCAGCGTTAGCAACTTCATTACGGATGTAAGCAGCAGCTAGACGACGAGCATGTAAATCTCCACGTTTACCTAAAGTAATCATTTTTTCAACAACTGAACGTAATTCTTTCGCACGTGTTTCAGTTGTTTGAATACGTTCGTTAATGATTAAGTCAGTAGCTAAGTCACGTAACATAGCTTTACGTTGTGAGCTAGTACGTCCTAATTTTCTGTATCCCATTTCTAGTTCCCTCCTTTGTAAGTAGTATCAAAATTGGGTCATATAGACATGAAGAGAACGCCTCTCCCTTTATCGAAGCTACAATCAGTCTTCTTTACGCAGGCCTAGACCTAACTCTTCTAACTTATGTTTTACTTCTTCTAAAGACTTACGACCTAAGTTACGTACTTTCATCATGTCTTCTTCTGTCTTATTAGCAAGCTCTTGTACTGTATTAATACCTGCTCGCTTTAAGCAGTTATATGAACGAACAGAAAGATCAAGTTCTTCAATCGTCATTTCAAGGACTTTATCTTTTTGATCTTCTTCTTTTTCGACCATGATTTCTGCATTTTTAGCTTCGTCAGTTAAACCTACAAAAATGTTTAAGTGTTCAGTAAGAATTTTTGAACCAAGTGCGATTGCATCTTTAGGTCCAATGCTTCCGTCAGTCCAAACATCAAGTGTTAACTTATCGAAATTTGAAACCTGTCCCACACGTGTATTTTCAACTTGGTATGTGACACGAGACACTGGAGTGTAAATCGAGTCGATAGGAATAACACCTATTGCTTGATCCTCTCTTTTGTTACCATCTGCAGGGATGTATCCACGACCACGTCTAGCAGTTAGACGCATACGTAAATGAGCATCTTTAGCAAGAGTTGCAATATGAAGATCTGGATTTAGAACTTCAACATCGCTATCATGCGTAATATCGGCCGCAGTAATTGGTCCTTCTCCGCGTACATCAATTTCTAATGTTTTTTCTTCATCTGAATAAATTTTCAGAGCAAGTTTTTTCACATTAAGAATAATTGTTGTAACGTCTTCTACAACACCTTCAACTGTAGAGAACTCATGTAGCACGCCATCAATTTGAATAGCAGTTACAGCGGCACCAGGAAGTGAGGATAAAAGGATACGACGTAAGGAGTTACCCAGCGTTGTACCATATCCACGCTCAAGTGGTTCAATAACGAATTTACCATATTTGGAATCGTCACTGATCTCAACCGTTTCGATTTTCGGCTTTTCGATTTCAATCATTTTTTAAACCCTCCTTCAAAACGTCGAAACCCTCGGTTAGACGATGCTAACCGAAAGTCCCTATTAGGCAGTTCCTAATTGTGCACAACAAGAGATGTCTGTTAATATTTGCCAAACATATATCATAATCCATTATAGACAATTTTTGAAAATTTATACAGACAAATTATACACGACGACGTTTTGGTGGACGGCATCCGTTATGTGGAACTGGAGTAACGTCTCTGATAGCAGTTACTTCAAGACCAGCAGCTTGAAGAGCACGGATAGCAGCCTCACGACCAGCACCCGGACCTTTAACCGTTACGTCAAGAGTTTTTAAACCATGTTCCATAGAAGTTTTAGCAGCAGTTTCAGCAGCCATTTGTGCAGCGAAAGGAGTAGATTTACGAGAACCTCTGAAACCTAATGCTCCAGCACTTGACCAAGAAATTGCGTTACCATGAACATCAGTGATTGTTACGATTGTGTTATTGAAAGTTGAACGAATATGAGCTGTACCAGCTTCAATATTCTTTTTCACACGACGTTTACGTACATTTGTTTTACGTGCCATGTTGAATACCCTCCTTTACTTAAAAAATATTATTTCTTCTTGTTCGCTACCGTACGGCGTGGGCCTTTACGAGTACGAGCATTGTTTTTAGTGTTTTGACCACGAACAGGTAAGTTACGACGGTGGCGAATACCACGATATGAACCGATTTCGATTAAACGTTTAATGTTTAAAGAAACTTCACGACGAAGATCCCCTTCAACTTTTAACTTGTCGACTAATTCACGAATTTTACCTAATTCTTCTTCTGTTAAATCACGTACACGTGTGTCTTCTGAAATACCAGCTTCAGCTAAGATTTTTTCAGAAGTTGCACGACCGATTCCGTATACATAAGTTAAAGAAACAACCACGCGTTTGTCGCGAGGAATATCTACACCAGCAATACGAGCCATTCTAGTGCACCTCCTTCTTTATTAACCTTG
Organism: Bacillus sp. AFS017336; assembly: GCF_002555445.1. NCBI lineage: Bacteria > Bacillati > Bacillota > Bacilli > Caryophanales > Bacillaceae > Bacillus > Bacillus sp. AFS017336. The sequence goes on along the minus strand of NZ_NUCO01000029.1, from coordinate 45,030 downwards.
TTTTTGTTTATGTTTTGGATTTTCACAAATTACCATTACTTTACCACGTCTGCGGATAACTTTACATTTTTCACAGATTGGTTTTACTGATGGTCTCACTTTCATGATTTCAACCTCCTTGTAGATTACGGAGTGCATATTTATTATTTAAAACGGTACGTAATACGGCCACGAGTTAAATCATATGGAGATAGTTCAACAGTTACCTTGTCACCTGGAAGAATACGAATGAAGTTCATACGAATTTTACCAGAAACGTGTGCAAGAACTACATGACCATTTTCTAATTCAACTTTGAACATCGCATTCGGAAGTGTTTCCGTAACGGTACCTTCAATTTCAATTACATCATCTTTCGCCATTAGGGCATTCTCCTTTCTTCAAATCAGTAGCTTGCTTGTAGGCAAACATACGCTTAGGAACATTAAGCCAAAGTGCTCTGATAAGTTGGAGATTTTTTGGCCTACAAAAGACCTATGTTATATCAATCGTTCCAAGCAAAGCTAAGTTTAAGCTTTTAAATAATAGTATCAGTTTTGACGAAACGACAAAACGTCATACCCATGGAACGACGATCATATCGTTCAATTATTAAACTAACTCTTTTAAAAGATTATCAATGTCCGTAAAAACTTTGTTAATCTCTTGTTCACCTTGAATTGTTTTTACATAACCAAGGTTATTATAAAAATCAAGTAAAGGCTGAGTTTGTTTGATATTTACTTCAAGACGGTTCGCAACTGTTTCTTCATTATCATCCGCACGTTGATAAAGTTCTCCACCACATTTTGGGCAAATACCTTCTTCAACAGGAGGATTGAAAATTAAGTGATAAGTAGCTCCACATTCTTTGCAAATACGACGACCTGTTAAACGTTCAATTAAAAGTTGTTGGTCTACATGAATGTTTAACACGAAGTCAATTTTACGATTCATTACTTTCAGAGTCTCTTCTAGTGCTTCAGCCTGCGCAACTGTTCTAGGAAAGCCATCCAATAAGAAACCGTTTTGGCAATCATCTTTTGCTAATCGTTCACGTACAATACCAATTGTTACCTCATCGGGAACAAGATGACCTTGATCCATAAACGATTTTGCTTGAAGACCTAGTTCTGTGCCGTCTTTAATCGCTGCACGGAACATATCGCCAGTAGATATATGAGGAATGCCGTATTTTTCGACAATTTTCTCAGCTTGTGTGCCTTTGCCTGCACCAGGAAGTCCCATTAGAATTAAATTCATGGTTAATCCTCCTCTAAATTAGGTGAGCAATAGGGAAAATAATCAATTCCCTACGCTCGATCTTTAATAAAGCCTTTGTAGTTTCTCTTAACAAGCTGACTTTCTAATTGTTTCATTGTCTCAAGTGCAACTCCGACTACGATTAGTAAACTTGTTCCTCCAATTTGAGCTGAAGGTGGTAAGTTCGCAATTTTACCAAATACAATTGGTAATAAAGCGATGACAGCTAAGAAAATAGCTCCTACGAAAGTTAAGCGATATAAGACTTTAATGATATATTCTTGAGTGCTTTTACCTGGGCGAATGCCTGGGATATAGCCACCTTGCTTCTGTAAATTTTCAGCCATTTGTTCTGGGTTAGCCTGAACAAATGTATAAAAATAAGTGAATGCAATGATCAAGATTAAATAAAATGCCATTCCCCATGGATTGTTATACGTAAAATGCGTTTTAATCCAATCAGTTACGTTGTTACTAGGTAAAAACGAAGCGATTGTTGATGGAGTGATTAAAAATGAAACAGCGAAGATTACCGGAATAACCCCAGCACCATTTACTTTTAATGGCAAGTGAGTAGATTGTCCTCCAACATAACTATTATTACCATTGTTTCGTTTAGCATATTGAATCGGAATTTTACGATTAGCTTGTTGGATGTAAATTACAGCTACGATTACTAATAGTAAAACTAAAACAACTAAGCCAACTTTCACAATGTTTAAGAATAGCGCGTCTCCAGCACCTTTAAATTGTTGCTGATAGACTTGATTCATTGTATTAGGTATAGCAGCAACTATACCACCAAAGATGATAACTGATATACCGTTCCCAACACCTTTAGCAGTAATCTGCTCACCTAACCACAATAAGAAAGATGTTCCAGCTGTTAGTACAATTGCTATATAAAGATAGGTTGACCAACCTGGATTTTCTATTAACATTCCGCCAGTAACATTATTCATACTGATTGATAACCCAATTGCTTCTACAAAACCAAGAATAATTGTGATGTATCTAGTCAGTTGAGTTAGTTTACGTCGACCAATCTCACCTTGCTTCGACCATTCAGTTAATTTAGGAACTACGTCCATTTGAAGTAACTGGATAATGATTGAAGCAGTAATGTAAGGCATTATACCCATTGCAAAAATCGAGAACTGTTTAAGAGCTCCTCCACCGAAAGTATTTAGAACTCCAAATACGCTCAATGAGCTATCTTGAGAAGCTAAAACCTCAGCGTTGACGTTTGGAACAGGTATAAACGTTCCAATACGAAATACAATTAACATTAATAACGTAAAGAATATTTTTTTTCTAATATCTGCAATGCGCATAAAGTTGGAGATTGTCCGGAACATTTTAGATCACCTCAGCATTTCCACCAGCTGCTTCGATTGCCTCTACTGCAGAAGATGAGAACTTGTGAGCTTTAACAGTAAGTTTAACTTCTAACTTACCATTACCTAAAATTTTAATACCAGATAATTCTTTACGAACAATACCAGTTTCAATCAGTAACTCAGGAGTTACTTCAGTTCCGTTTTCGAAGCGGTTTAACGTTTCAACATTAACGATTGCGTAATCTTTACGGTTGATGTTAGTGAAACCACGTTTTGGTAAACGACGGAATAAAGGAGTTTGACCACCTTCAAATCCAAGACGAACACCGCCACCTGAACGAGCGTTTTGTCCTTTATGACCTTTACCAGCAGTTTTACCAGTACCAGAACCGATACCACGACCGATACGTTTAGATACTTTACGAGAACCTTCTGTAGGTTTTAATTCATGAAGTTTCATTAGGGCACCTCCTTACTTATTCATGTTTCATTAAATTTCTTTTACAGATACAAGGTGAGAAACTTTGTTAATCATCCCACGCATTGCAGCGTTATCTTCTTTAACAACAGTTTGGTTTGTTTTAGTAATTCCTAAAGCACGAACTGTTGCTATTTGATCTTGTTTACGACCAATAACACTACGAGTAAGGGTAATTTCTAACTGTTTAGCCATCGTTATCCCTCCTTATTAACCTAGTAATTCTTCTACAGATTTACCACGTAATTTAGCAACTTCATCCGCACGTTTCAAGTTACTTAAACCTTCGATAGTAGCACGTACAATGTTTACTGGTGTGTTTGAACCAAGAGATTTAGATAAAATATCATGTACTCCAGCAAGTTCTAATACCGCACGAACAGGACCTCCTGCGATAACTCCAGTACCTTCAGAAGCAGGTTTTAAGAATACTTCACCAGCTCCAAAACGACCAGTAATTACGTGAGGAATTGTAGTTCCAACGATTGGTACATTAATTAGATTTTTCTTAGCATCTTCAACAGCTTTACGGATTGCATCAGGTACTTCTTGAGCTTTACCAGTACCAAAACCAACATGACCGTTTTTGTCACCAACAACTACTAATGCTGCAAAGCGGAAACGACGTCCACCTTTTACAACTTTAGCAACACGGTTGATCGTAACTAAGCGTTCTTCAAGCTCTAATTTATTAGGATCAATGCGACGCATGTATGTCCCTCCTTCTTTTATTAAAATTGTAAACCAGCTTCACGAGCAGCTTCAGCTAAAGCTTTTACGCGACCATGATATAAGTAACCACCGCGGTCGAATACAACTTCAGTAACACCTTTTTCAGTAGCGCGTTTTGCAACTAAACCACCTACTAAAGATGCTGCATCGATATTACCAGTACCATTTAAAGTTAATTCTTTATCTAAAGTTGATGCACTTGCTAATGTAACACCATTAACATCATCAATGATTTGAGCATAGATATGGTTGTTTGAACGATAAACGTTTAAACGTGGACGTTCTTGAGTACCAGATAATTTAGTACGAACACGAGCATGTCTTTTTTTACGTACTGCATTTTTATCAGCCTTAAAGATCATCTTGGTCACTCCTTTCTCTTATCTAGTTATAGATTACTTCGCAGTTTTACCTTCTTTACGACGAACCATTTCGCCTTCGTAACGGATACCTTTACCTTTGTAAGGCTCTGGTGGACGTACTTGACGGATGTAAGCAGCAAGTGCGCCTACACGTTCTTTGTCGATACCTTTAATACTGATTTTAGTATTTGAAGGTACTTCGATTTCAACACCATTCTCAGGAGTGATCTCAACTGGGTGAGAGAAACCAACAGCTAAAACAAGTTTGTCACCTGTTTTTGTAGCACGGTAACCTACCCCAACTAGTTCAAGGTTACGAGTATAACCATTAGTTACACCTTCAACCATGTTTCCTAAGATAGCACGAGTTGTACCATGAAGAGCACGGTGCTCTTTATTATCAGTTGGACGTGCAACTGTTAATACATTCTCGTTTAATTCGATTGTCATATCAGGACTAAAAGTACGAGTTAACTCACCTTTAGGTCCTTTTACTGTAATAGTATTGTTGTTATTAGTAAGAGTAACTCCAGCAGGAATTACAAGTTCTTTTTTACCAACACGAGACATTCACTACACCTCCATTCTCTCTGTGTTTTATTACCAAACGTATGCTAAGATTTCGCCACCAGTTTTAGCTTGACGAGCTTCTTTATCTGTCATTACACCTTTAGATGTTGAAATAATTGCAACACCTAAACCGTTAAGTACGCGAGGTACTTCGTCAGCTTTCGCGTAAACACGTAAGCCAGGCTTAGAGATTCTTTTTAATCCAGTGATAACACGTTCGTTGTTCACACCATATTTTAAGAAAATACGGATGATACCTTGTTTATCATCTTCAATGTACTCAACGTCACGGATGAAACCTTCACGTTTTAGAATTTCAGCAACTTCTTTCTTTAGGTTAGAACCTGGGAATTCTAATTTCTCGTGACGTACCATGTTCGCATTACGAATGCGAGTAAGCATATCTGCAATAGGATCTGTCATGACCATGTTCAGATAACCTCCTTCCTAATATCTATTGAATTACCAACTAGCTTTTTTAACGCCAGGGATTTGTCCTTTATAAGCAAGTTCACGGAAACAAATACGGCAAAGTTTAAATTTACGTAATACTGAGTGTGGACGTCCGCAACGTTCGCAACGTGTATACTCTTGTACTTTAAATTTCTGAGCACGTTTTTGTTTCGCAATCATTGATTTTTTAGCCACGTTTTCGCCTCCTCTTCTTTAGCGCTGGCTTTCATTATTTTTGAAAAGGCATTCCAAATAATGTTAGCATTTCACGAGCTTCTTCATCAGTATTTGCAGTAGTTACAATAACGATGTCCATACCACGTACTTTGTTTACTTTATCATAATCAATCTCTGGGAAGATTAATTGCTCTTTAACACCTAATGTGTAGTTTCCACGGCCATCGAATGACTTTTTAGAGATCCCACGGAAGTCACGTACACGAGGTAAAGTAACAGCAACTAATTTTTCAAAGAATTCGTACATACGCTCACCGCGTAATGTAACTTTCGCACCGATAGGCATTCCTTCACGAAGACGGAATTGAGCGATTGATTTTTTAGCTCTAGTTACAACAGGCTTTTGACCTGCGATTAAAGTTAATTCCTCAACAGCAGTATCTAATGCTTTTGAATTTGAAACAGCCTCACCAACACCCATGTTGATGACGATCTTTTCAATTTTTGGCACTTGCATAACTGATTTATAGTTAAACTTGCTCACAAGAGCAGGAGTGATTTCGTTTTGATATTTCTCGACTAGGCGGTTCATTCAGTTGACCTCCTTTCACAAATTTCTATTATTTATCAAGTAATTCGCCTGATTTTTTTGCAATACGTACTTTTTTACCATCCACTAATTGGTAACCTACGCGTGTAGGTACTCCAGTTTTTGGATCTAATGCCATAACATTAGAAACATGGATTGGTGCTTCTTTCTCGATGATGCCACCTTGTGGGTTAGCTTGAGTAGGTTTTGAGTGTTTTTTAATGATGTTAACACCCTCAACAAGTACGCGGTTTTTCTTTGGAAAAGCAGCAAGGATCACACCTTGTTTTCCTTTGTCTTTACCAGAGATAACTTGAACTTTATCACCTTTTTTTACATGCATCTTCTTCGTGCACCTCCTTAATAAGGCTTTCTGAAGTATTTATTAAAGTACATTAATTAAAGTACTTCTGGAGCTAATGATACGATTTTCATGAAGTTGCTATCACGTAATTCACGTGCAACTGGTCCGAAAATACGAGTACCACGTGGGCTCTTATCATCTTTAATGATAACAGCTGCGTTTTCATCAAAACGGATGTAAGTACCATCTGGACGACGAACACCACGTTTCGTACGAACGATAACAGCTTTGACTACATCACCTTTTTTAACAACGCCACCTGGTGTTGCTTGTTTCACTGTACAAACGATGATATCACCAATGTTTGCAGTTTTACGGCCTGAACCACCTAATACTTTAATAGTAAGTAATTCACGTGCACCTGAATTGTCAGCAACTTTTAAACGAGTTTCTTGTTGGATCATGTCAAATTGACCTCCTTTCGGATTAAGAATGATATCCGATCATCTATTAGATAATAACAGCTTCTTGTACGATTTCAACTAAACGGAAACGTTTTGTAGCTGATAATGGACGAGTCTCCATGATTTTTACGATATCGCCAACTTTTGCAGCGTTTAGCTCATCGTGCGTTTTATATTTCTTAGAATATTTAACGCGTTTTCCGTATAGTTTATGTGTTTTATAAGTTTCAACTACAACAGTAATTGTCTTATCCATCTTGTCAGAAACTACACGTCCTGTGTAAACTTTACGTTGGTTACGTTCGCTCACTGTGCAAACCTCCCCTCATTATTAATTATTAGAGTTAATTTCTCTTTCACGTACTACAGTTTTCATACGAGCAATACCTTTACGAACCTCACGAATACGCGCAGTGTTCTCTAATTGACCTGTAGCTAATTGGAAACGAAGGTTGAATAACTCTTCTTTAAGAGATTTCACTTTTAATTCAATTTCAGCAGTAGTAAGATCGCGAATCTCATTAGTTTTCATTAGAATCACCACCATTGTCTTCGCGTTTTACGAATTTACATTTAACTGGTAATTTGTGAGCAGCTAAGCGAAGTGCTTCACGAGCTACCTCTTCAGATACACCAGCGATTTCGAACATAATTTTGCCAGGTTTAACAACTGCAACCCAACCTTCTGGAGCACCTTTACCACTACCCATACGAACCTCAAGAGGTTTAGCAGTGTAAGGTTTAGAAGGGAAGATCTTAATCCATACTTTACCGCCACGTTTCATGTAACGAGTCATTGCACGACGCGCTGCTTCAATTTGACGGTTAGTAATCCAAGAAGCTTCAGTTGATTGTAAACCGAATTCACCGAATGCAATTTCAGTACCACCTTTGGCACGTCCACGCATTTTTCCACGATGTTCTCTTCTATATTTAACACGTTTAGGCATTAACATAATTAATTTCCTCCTTCCTCAGAAGCTTTCTTTTTTGTAGGAAGAACTTCACCTTTGTAGATCCATACTTTTACGCCTAGTTTACCGTATGTTGTATCTGCTTCTGCAGTTGCATAATCGATATCCGCACGTAATGTATGAAGTGGCACTGTACCTTCACTATATGATTCTGCACGAGCAATATCTGCTCCGCCAAGACGACCAGAAACTTGTGTTTTAATACCTAATGCACCAGCACGCATAGCACGTTGAAGTACTTGCTTTTGAGCACGACGGAATGAAACACGGTTTTCTAATTGACGAGCGATGTTTTCAGCTACTAATTTAGCATCAAGATCTGCTCTTTTAATTTCGATGATGTTAATATGAACACGTTTGCCAGTAAGTTTGTTTAAAGCCTTACGAAGAGCTTCAACTTCTGAACCACCTTTACCGATTACCATACCTGGTTTTGCAGTGTGTACAGTGATGTTTACACGGTTAGCAGCTCTTTCGATTTCTACTTTAGATACAGCAGAATCTTTTAAACGAGTGCTAATGTATTCACGAATTTTGATATCTTCATGTAAAAGATCAGCGTAGTCTTTTTCAGCGTACCATTTAGATTCCCAATCTTTAATAATACCAACTCGAAGTCCGACTGGATTTACCTTTTGTCCCATCGATTATCCCTCCTTCTTCTCTGATACCACGATTGTAATGTGGCTTGTACGTTTGTTGATTGCGCTAGCACGTCCTTGTGCACGAGGGCGGAAACGTTTTAAAGTAGCACCTTCATCAACGAATACTTTTTCGATGTATAAGTTATTAACATCCATATCATAGTTATGCTCTGCGTTAGCAATAGCAGATTTTAATAATTTTTCTACAACAGGAGAAGCAGTTTTCGGTGTGTGTCGAAGGATTGCGATCGCTTCGCCCACTTGTTTACCTCGGATTAAATCGACTACTAGACGAACTTTACGAGGAGCGATACGAACTGTTCTCAGTACAGCTTTAGCTTGCATTGGAGTGCCTCCTCTCATTATCTTCTAGTTTTCTTGTCATCCGCATCGTGACCTTTGTAAGTACGAGTTGGAGCAAATTCACCAAGTTTGTGACCTACCATATCTTCCGATACATATACAGGTACGTGTTTACGACCATCGTATACTGCAATAGTATGTCCGATAAATTGTGGGAAAATAGTCGAACGACGTGACCAAGTTTTTACAACTTGCTTAGAGTCAGTTTCGTTTAATTTCTCAACTTTAGTTAATAAGTGATCATCAATAAATGGACCTTTTTTCAGGCTGCGTCCCATTGTGGTACCTCCCTTCGTGATTGACCTACGGTTCTAGTGAACCGTAGCACAACCGCGTTATTTTTTACGACGACGAACGATAAATTTGTCTGACGCTTTGTTTTTCTTACGAGTTTTGTAACCAAGAGTTGGTTTACCCCATGGAGACATTGGTGATTTACGTCCGATTGGAGAGCGTCCTTCACCACCACCGTGTGGGTGATCAACTGGGTTCATTACAGATCCACGTACAGTTGGGCGTTTACCCATCCAACGAGAACGACCTGCTTTACCGATGTTAATAAGTTCGTGATGTTCGTTACCTACTTGACCTACTGTCGCGCGGCAAGTAGCTAAGATCATACGTACTTCACCAGAGTTTAAACGAACTAGTACATAACGGTCTTCTTTACCTAATACTTGTGCAGAAGTACCAGCTGAACGTACTAATTGTCCTCCACGACCTGGTTTTAACTCGATGTTGTGAATTGTAGTACCTACTGGAATGTTTACAAGTGGTAAAGCGTTACCTACTTTAATATCAGCTTCAGGACCTGAAACGATTTCCATTCCTACTACTAAGTTTTTAGGAGCTAGGATGTAACGTTTTTCTCCATCAGCGTAGTTAATTAAAGCAATGTTTGCAGAACGGTTTGGATCGTACTCGATTGTAGCAACGCGTCCTGGTATACCATCTTTATCTCGTTTGAAATCGATGATACGGTATTGACGTTTGTGTCCACCACCTTGGTGACGAACAGTAATTTTACCTTGGTTGTTACGGCCAGCTTTTTTGCTAAGTGGTGCTAGTAATGATTTTTCTGGTTTATCAGTAGTGATCTCAGCAAAATCATTAGTAGTCATACCACGGCGACCGTTAGTGGTTGGTTTATACTTTTTGATTCCCATCGTAATTTCCCTCCTTTTCTAGTAATTAGTATTAAACGCCTTCGAATAATGTGATTTCTTGGCTATCAGTAGTTAATTTAACGATTGCTTTTCTACGACGGTTAGTGTAACCAGCATGTTTACCCATACGTTTAAACTTACCTTTGTAGTTCATTACGTTAACTTTCTCTACTTTAACACCGAAGATTGCTTCAATAGCATCTTTAACTTCAGTTTTATTAGCTCTTACATCAACTTCAAAAGTGTATTTTTTTTCAGAAATTGCTTCCATAGAAGCTTCAGTGATAACTGGGCGTTTGATAATATCGCGAGGATCCTTCATTATACAAGCACCTCCTCTACTTTTTGCACCGCAGCTTTAGTCATGATTAGAGTATCATGATGTAAAACGTCGATTACGTTTACTTCATTAGCCGCAAGAACTGTAATACCAGGTAAGTTGCGAGCAGATAAAGCTACGTTTTCATTTAGGTCAGCTGTTACGATTAAGACTTTCTTTTGAACTGATAAGCCTTGTAATACAGTAACCATATCTTTTGTTTTTGGTGCGTTTAACGCTAAATCTTCAAGCACTAACATGCTTTGCTCTAATACTTTTGTAGATAAAGCAGATTTAATCGCTAAGCGACGTACCTTTTTAGGTAATTTATATGAATATGATCTTGGAGCTGGACCGAATACGATACCACCACCACGCCATTGTGGAGAACGGATTGAACCTTGACGAGCACGGCCAGTTCCTTTTTGTCTCCATGGTTTACGACCACCACCACGTACTTCAGAACGTGTTTTTACTTTGTGAGTACCTTGACGTAAAGACGCACGTTGCATCATTACAGCATCAAATAAAACGTGTTCGTTTGGAGCAATTCCGAAAACAGCATCTGCTAATTCGATTTCTCCTACTTGAGCACCTGTTTGATTAAACATAGTAACTTTAGGCATTTCATTTCCTCCTTTCTTCTAAATTAATTATTTAGATTTAACCGCAGTACGGATTGTTACGTAAGATTTTTTAGAACCAGGTACATTACCTTTTACTAAAAGTAAGTTACGTTCAACGTCAACTTTAACGATTTGTAGGTTTTGTACAGTTACTTTTTCTCCACCCATTTGACCAGGTAAAGCTTTGTTTTTGAATACACGGTTCGGAGCAACAGGACCCATTGAACCTGGACGACGGTGGTAACGAGAACCGTGAGACATTGGTCCACGAGATTGGTTGTGGCGTTTAATGCTACCTTGGAATCCTTTACCTTTTGAAGTACCAGTTACATCAACGATGTCACCATTTGCAAAAATATCTACTTTGACTTCTTGACCAACTTCATAAGCTGTTACGTCAGCATTGCGAAGTTCACGAACGAAGCGCTTAGGTGCAGTGTTTGCTTTAGCAGAGTGTCCTTTTTCTGGTTTGTTAGCTAATTTCTCACGTTTGTCAGCAAATCCGATTTGGATTGCTTCATAACCGTCAGTTTCAGTAGTTTTCTTTTGTAAAACCACGTTTGGAGTAGCTTCGATTACAGTTACTGGAATTAACTCACCGTTTTCAGCAAATACTTGTGTCATACCGATCTTTTTCCCTAAGATTCCTTTAGTCATAAGTCACACCTCCTGAATTTATATATAATGTTATTAAAGTTTGATTTCAATATCAACGCCAGATGGTAAATCTAGTCTCATTAATGAATCAACTGTTTGTGGAGTTGGATTCACGATATCGATTAAACGTTTGTGTGTGCGCATTTCGAATTGCTCACGAGAATCTTTGTATTTATGAACCGCACGAAGGATCGTGTAAACTGATTTCTCAGTTGGTAATGGAATCGGACCAGATACAGAAGCACCAGAACGTTTCGCTGTTTCAACGATTTTCTCTGCAGATTGATCTAAAATACGGTGATCATAAGCTTTTAAACGAATACGAATTTTTTCTTTTGCCATAATTTTCCCTCCTTTTTCGCCTATTTAAGTAATAGACATACTCCATGGAAATTTCCTTACACTCGCCATGGCAAAGCGGCCGGGTGTATCAGCAACCTTCCATTTCTACGCAGTCAAAGACCAACATCATCTATTATACATAAAAAATAATGCTATTGCAAGCATTTGTTATAAGTTTAAATAAATTAATGTTTTGCCGTCTTTAGTACTTAGTTATTATATTATCTTCGTTTATTAAAATCAAGCAAGAATCGGTTTTCTATTATAATAAAAATATTTCCAATTTACATAAAAAAAAGCTTAGAAGAATAAATCTTCTAAGCTTTTAAGTTTAATTATTCAACGATTGTAGCAACTACACCAGCGCCTACAGTACGTCCGCCCTCACGGATAGAGAACTTAGTACCTTCTTCAACAGCGATTGCGTTGATTAATTCAACAGTCATTTCGATGTTGTCGCCAGGCATAACCATTTCAACGCCTTCTGGTAATTGGATGATTCCAGTTACGTCAGTTGTACGGAAATAGAATTGTGGACGGTAGTTAGCGAAGAATGGAGTATGACGTCCACCTTCTTCTTTAGATAAAACGTAAACTTCAGCTTTGAACTTAGTGTGTTGTTTAACTGAACCTGGTTTAGCTAAAACTTGACCACGTTGGATATCGTCACGAGCAACCCCACGAAGAAGTGCACCGATGTTATCTCCAGCTTCTGCTTGATCAAGAAGTTTACGGAACATTTCAACACCTGTTACAGTAGTTGATTTTGGCTCTTCAGTGAAACCGATGATCTCGATTACTTCACCAACTTTAACTACTCCACGCTCAACACGACCAGTAGCAACTGTTCCACGACCAGTGATTGAGAATACATCCTCAACTGGCATTAAGAAAGGCTTGTCAGTTTCACGAGCTGGTGTTGGAATGTAAGAATCAACTTCAGCCATTAATTCATGAATTTTAGCTTCCCACTCAGCATCTCCTTCAAGAGCTTTAAGTGCAGAACCTTTGATTACTGGAATGTCATCGCCAGGGAATTCGTATTCTGATAAAAGATCACGGATTTCCATTTCAACTAATTCAAGTAATTCTTCGTCGTCAACCATGTCACATTTGTTCATGAATACTACGATGTAAGGTACACCTACTTGACGAGATAAAAGAATGTGCTCACGAGTTTGAGGCATTGGACCATCAGCAGCAGATACTACTAAGATACCACCGTCCATTTGAGCAGCACCAGTGATCATGTTTTTAACATAGTCAGCGTGACCTGGGCAGTCAACGTGTGCATAGTGACGAGTTTCAGTTTCGTACTCAACGTGTGCAGTAGAGATTGTGATACCACGTTCTCTTTCTTCTGGAGCACCATCGATTTGATCGTAAGCGCGAGCTTCAGCTCCACCTACTTTAGCTAATACAGTTGTAATAGCAGCAGTTAATGTAGTTTTACCATGGTCAACGTGTCCGATTGTACCAATGTTAACGTGTGGTTTTACACGTTCGAATTTAGCTTTACCCATTGTAAAAATCCTCCTTATAATTAAGAAAATTAATTTTTAGTTTTATTATTATGCTACAAAAGGTTAGACACCCTTTGTAGCTAACATAAATAGTTATACATGATGAGAACTAAATAATCAATTACTCACCTTTATATTTTTTGATAATTTCTTCTGAAATTGATTTTGGTACATCTTCATAGTGGTCAAATACCATTGAGAACGTTCCACGACCTTGAGTGTTAGAACGTAATGAAGTTGCATAACCAAACATTTCAGAAAGAGGTACCATAGCACGAACAACTTGAGCGTTACCACGTGCTTCCATACCTTCAACGCGTCCACGACGAGAAGTAATATCACCCATGATATCTCCTAAGTATTCCTCAGGGATAACAACTTCTACTTTCATTAATGGTTCAAGTAGAACTGGGTTACATTTCTTAACAGCGTTTTTAAGAGCTAAAGAAGCAGCAACTTTAAACGCCATCTCGTTTGAGTCAACATCATGGTATGAACCGTCAAAAAGACGAGCTTTAATGTCGATTAGTGGGAATCCAGCTAATACACCATTTTTAAGAGAGTCTTCAAGACCTGCAGCTACTGCTGGGATGTATTCACGAGGAACAACACCACCAACGATACCATTTTCAAATTCAAAGCCTTTTCCTTCTTCGTTAGGTGAGAATTCAATCCAAACGTGTCCGAATTGTCCACGTCCACCTGACTGACGAACGAATTTCCCTTCTACTTGTGCAGAAGAACGGAAAGTTTCACGGTATGCTACTTGAGGAGCACCAACGTTAGCTTCTACTTTAAATTCACGACGCATACGGTCAACGATGATATCAAGGTGAAGTTCACCCATACCAGCGATGATTACTTGACCAGTTTCTTGATCAGTATGTGCACGGAATGTTGGATCTTCTTCAGTTAATTTAACTAATGCTTGACCCATTTTATCTTGGTCAGCCTTAGATTTTGGCTCGATTGCGATCGAGATAACTGGTTCTGGGAACTCCATAGACTCAAGAATTACTAGATTCTTTTCATCACATAAAGTATCTCCAGTTGTAGTATCTTTAAGACCTACAGCCGCAGCGATATCTCCAGCATATACTTTCGAAATCTCTTGACGAGAGTTAGCATGCATTTGTAGGATACGTCCTACACGCTCACGCTTACCTTTTGTAGAGTTTTGAACGTATGAACCAGATTCTAACGTACCTGAGTAAACTCGGAAGAACGTTAATTTACCAACATAAGGATCAGTCATGATTTTGAATGCTAAAGCTGCGAAAGGCTCTTCATCACTTGATGGAACTACTTTCTCTTCTTCAGTATCAGGTAACGTTCCTTTGATAGCTGGTACATCTAATGGAGATGGTAGGTAATCAATAACTGCATCAAGCATTAATTGAACACCTTTGTTTTTGAAAGCAGAACCACAAACTACTGGGTAGAATTGTACTGAACATGTAGCTGTACGAATAGCAGCTTTTAATTCAGCAAGTGTGATTTCTTCACCTTCAAGATATTTCATCATTAATTCTTCGTCTAGCTCAGCTACCGCTTCGATTAAACGACCACGGTACTCATCAGCTAGTTCTTGATATTCTTCAGGAATTTCGATAGTTTCAATGTCAGTTCCTAAGTCATTATTGTACTTAATAGCTTTCATTTCAACTAGGTCAACAATACCCCAGAAGTTATCTTCAGCACCCATCGCTAATTGGATTGGGTGTGCGTTAGCTTGTAAACGGTCATGTAATGTACCTACAGAGTATAAGAAATCCGCGCCGATTTTATCCATTTTATTAACGAATACTACACGTGGAACTCCGTAAGTAGTTGCTTGACGCCAAACTGTTTCAGTTTGAGGCTCAACACCTGATTGTGCATCAAGTACTGCTACTGCGCCATCAAGTACACGTAGTGAACGTTCAACTTCTACAGTGAAGTCTACGTGACCTGGAGTATCAATGATATTTACACGGTGGTTATCCCATTGAGCTGTTGTAGCAGCAGATGTGATAGTGATACCACGCTCTTGCTCTTGCTCCATCCAGTCCATTTGTGAAGCTCCTTCATGAGTTTCACCAATTTTGTGAATACGACCTGTGTAATAAAGGATACGCTCAGTTGTTGTTGTTTTACCAGCATCAATGTGAGCCATGATCCCAATATTACGAGTGTTATTTAAGGAGAACTCTCTTGTCATCAGGGTTCTTTCTCCCTTCCAGTATTAGTTAGGATTTTTTAGTACAAGAAAAAGTTATTCCTATACATACCTCATGTTATTAAGTTAAGCAAGCACTACAATCAAAGAACAATTATGATCCTAAGTTATGTAATCCGACGTTCACCTACTTTATCTAGCAAGCTAAATAATAAATAGGTGAACGACTTAACCAACATTCATTATGTGCAGAAATAACTAAATTGCTTTTAATCTTACCAACGGTAGTGAGCAAACGCTTTGTTCGCTTCTGCCATTTTGTGTGTATCTTCACGTTTCTTAACTGCAGAACCTGAGTTGTTAGCTGCGTCAAGAATTTCGTTAGCTAAACGCTCTTCCATCGTTTTTTCTCCACGAAGACGAGCATAGTTTACTAACCAACGTAGACCTAGAGTAGTACGACGCTCTGGACGTACCTCAACTGGTACTTGGTAGTTAGAACCACCAACACGACGAGCTCTTACTTCTAGAACTGGCATGATATTTTTAAGAGCTGCTTCGAATACTTCCATTGGTTCTTTACCAGAACGTTCTTGGATTAATTCAAATGCTCCGTATAAGATAGCTTGAGATTTTCCTCTTTTTCCGTCAATCATCATTTTGTTGATTAAACGAGAAACTAACTTTGAATTATAAAGTGGATCTGGTAATACATCTCTTTTTGCAACAGGACCTTTACGTGGCATGTTATTTCCTCCTTTCGGCTAGTTGTTATTTATTACTTCTTAGCTGCTTTTGGTCTCTTAGTTCCGTATTTAGAACGACCTTGCATACGCTTGTCAACACCTGCAGTATCTAATGCACCACGAACGATATGGTAACGTACCCCCGGTAAATCTTTTACTCGTCCACCACGGATAAGAACAACACTGTGCTCTTGTAAGTTGTGTCCGATACCTGGGATATAAGCAGTTACCTCGATTTGGTTTGTTAAACGTACACGAGCATATTTACGTAATGCTGAGTTCGGTTTCTTTGGAGTCATAGTACCAACACGAGTACAAACACCACGTTTTTGTGGAGCTGATAAATCAGTTGATTTTTTCTTTAATGAGTTGAAACCTTTATTTAATGCTGGTGATTTTGATTTCCATACTTTAGAAGTACGTCCATTACGCACTAACTGGTTAATAGTAGGCATGAGTTTTCCTCCCTTCAAATATTTATAAGACCACACATCCAGGTGGTTCATAATAAGTTGAAAACAAAGTTTTTGCAAGAAGGAAGAAGACTTCCTTCTCACAAAAACAGTTTTAACTGTATATTCCTAAATTAGCCCCGGATCTAACCTGCTTAGATTAGCAGTGCTATTGTCTAGGAGCAACCTTGAATATCTTATCATTTTTCATCAAATGATGTCAACTCAAGTTTTAAAATATTTTAAGTTTATTTTTCAACTAATACTTCTTCGTTTATTTCAACTGATTCATTTAAATCTTTAACAAGATCTACTCTGCGGTATCTATTCATACCAGTACCAGCTGGAACCAACTTACCTATAATAACATTCTCTTTTAATCCTAGCAACTCATCTCGTTTTCCTTTAATCGCAGCGTCTGTTAATACACGCGTTGTTTCTTGGAATGATGCAGCAGATAGGAATGAGTCTGTTTCTAATGATGCTTTTGTAATACCTAGTAATAATGGGCGTGCAGTAGCCGGTTGTTTACCTGCAAATAAAGCTTCTTTATTCGCTTCAGTAAACTGGTGTAGTTCTAATAATGTACCAGGTAATAAATCAGTTTCACCCGCATCCATTACACGAACTTTTTTCAGCATTTGACGTACCATTACCTCTACGTGTTTGTCTCCAATTTCTACCCCTTGCATACGGTATACTTTTTGTACTTCACGTAGTAAGTATTCTTGAACAGCATTTGTACCTTTTACTTTTAGAAGTTCTTTCGGATCAATTGAACCTTCAGTCATTACTTGACCGCGTTCAATCTTTTCACCTTCTTGAACTTTTAGTCTAGCACCATAAGGAACTGGGTAATTTCTAGATTCAACTGTGCCTTGAACAATAATTTCTTGTTTGTCTTTAGCATCAGTAGAAATTGAAATAATACCATCAATTTCAGATATAACTGCTTGACCTTTAGGATTACGCGCTTCAAATAGCTCTTGAATACGAGGTAAACCTTGAGTGATATCGTCTCCTGCTACCCCACCAGTATGGAATGTACGCATCGTTAACTGTGTACCTGGCTCACCGATTGATTGAGCAGCGATAATACCAACTGCCTCACCAACTTCAACCTCGGCACCTGTAGCTAAGTTGCGACCATAACATTTTTTACATACTCCATGGCTAGTATTACATGTAAATGCAGAACGGATATTAACTTCTTCAATACCTGCATCGATAATTTCTCGAGCTAAGTCTTCAGTAATTAAATCGTTTTCTTGCGCAAGTAATACACCTGTTTCTGGGTGACGTATAGTTGCACGTAAATGACGACCAACTAGACGATCATACAATCCTTCAATAATTTCGTTACCTTCTTTAATCGCCTTTACATGTAAACCGCGGTCAGTACCACAATCATCTTGACGAACAATTACATCTTGTGCAACGTCTACAAGACGACGAGTTAAGTAACCTGAATCGGCTGTTTTAAGTGCTGTATCGGCAAGACCTTTACGCGCACCGTGTGTTGAGATGAAGTATTCAAGTACCGTTAGACCTTCACGGAATGAAGATTTGATTGGTAACTCAATAATACGTCCAGCCGGGTTGGCCATCAGACCACGCATACCTGCAAGCTGAGTGAAGTTCGATGCATTACCACGGGCACCAGAGTCACTCATCATAAAGATTGGGTTACGTTTATTTAGGGAAGCCATCAGTTTCCCTTGAATTACATCCTTCGCATCACTCCAAATTGCGATTACACGATCGTAACGCTCATCTTCTGTGATTAAACCACGACGGAATTGTTTTAGAACTTTATCTACTTTTTCTTGCGCTTCAGCAATAATTAATTGCTTCTCAGGTAATACGATGATATCGGATACACCAACTGTAATACCAGCTTTTGTAGAGTGTCTAAATCCAAGATCCTTCATGCGGTCAAGCATTTTAGATGTTTCAGTAATTTTGAAACGTTTAAATACTTCAGCGATGATATTTCCAAGTATTTTCTTTTTGAAAGGAGCAATTTCTTCTCTACTTTCGATAATCTCTTTAATATTCGCGCCTTTAGCCACGAAATACATCTGAGGAGTTTCCTTCTCAAGGTTACTTTGAGTAGGTTCATTAATAAACGGGAACGAAGTAGGTAAGATTTCATTGAAGATTAGCTTACCAACCGTTGTGATTAATAATGAGTTATTTTGTTCTTCAGTAAATGTTTCGTTATTTAACGAATTTGCTGCAACAGCAACTCGAGAATGTAAATGTACATAACCATTTTGGTATGCGATTAACGCTTCATTAATATCTTTAAATACCATACCTTCACCGACTGCGCCTGCACGCTCAAGAGTTAGGTAATAGTTACCTAATACCATATCTTGAGATGGTGTAACTACTGGTTTACCATCTTTCGGGTTCAGGATGTTTTGTGCTGCAAGCATTAAAATACGAGCTTCTGCTTGAGCTTCACTTGATAACGGTACGTGAACAGCCATTTGGTCACCATCAAAATCGGCGTTGTATGCAGTACATACAAGCGGATGTAGACGGATTGCGCGGCCTTCTACTAATGTAGGTTCGAACGCTTGGATACCAAGTCTGTGTAGAGTTGGGGCACGGTTTAGTAACACTGGATGCTCACGAATAACTGATTCTAACACATCCCAAATTTCTGGGTGTAAACGCTCAATTTTACGTTTCGCTGACTTAATGTTATGTGCTAATCCACGCTCTACTAATTCTTTCATCACGAATGGCTTGAATAATTCAATCGCCATTTCTTTTGGTAATCCACATTGGTACATCTGTAAGTTTGGTCCTACAACGATAACCGAACGACCAGAGTAGTCAACACGTTTACCAAGTAAGTTTTGACGGAAACGTCCTTGCTTACCTTTAAGCATGTGAGAAAGAGATTTTAATGGACGGTTACCTGGTCCAGTAACTGGACGGCCACGACGACCATTGTCAATTAACGCATCAACAGCTTCTTGAAGCATACGTTTTTCGTTTTGTACGATGATGCTAGGTGCACCAAGGTCTAATAAACGTTTTAAACGATTGTTACGGTTAATTACTCGACGATATAAATCGTTTAGATCTGATGTTGCAAAACGCCCACCATCTAATTGAACCATTGGTCGTAATTCAGGTGGAATTACTGGTAGCACATCTAAGATCATCCAAGATGGCTCATTACCAGAGTTACGGAAAGCTTCTAACACTTCTAAACGTTTAATTGCTCTTGTACGACGTTGACCTTGAGCAGTTTTTAACTCTTCTTTTAAAGAGTCAACATCTTTTTCAAGGTTAATATCGCTTAATAATTTTTTAATTGCTTCTGCACCCATAGATGCTTGGAAAGTTTGACCATAGCGCTCACGATAAGCACGGAATTCTTTCTCAGAAAGCAATTGTTTCTTTTCTAAAGGAGTATCTCCTGCTTCAGTTACTACGTAAGAAGCAAAGTAGATTACTTCTTCCAGAGCACGAGGGGACATGTCTAAAACAAGTCCCATTCGGCTTGGAATACCTTTGAAATACCAAATATGTGAAACTGGTGCAGCTAATTCAATGTGACCCATACGCTCACGACGTACTTTTGCACGAGTAACCTCAACTCCACAACGATCACAAACTACACCTTTATAACGTACACGTTTGTACTTACCGCAATGACATTCCCAGTCTTTTGTTGGACCGAAAATACGTTCACAAAAAAGTCCATCTTTTTCTGGTTTTAACGTACGGTAGTTAATTGTTTCAGGTTTTTTAATTTCCCCGTATGACCACGAGCGAATTTTGTCAGGCGATGCAAGTCCGATCTTCATATACTCGAATTTATTTACATCTATCAAGGGGCCTACCTCCCTTTCTGTCCTAAGGTTTTACCCAATATATTACTTATTCTTTTACGTATTCCATATCCATCGCTAAATGTTCTGAAGCTTGATCATCATCATCTTCAGTATCGCGCATTTCGATTTCTTGATCTGTAGCAGACATCATCTTAACATCCATACCAAGTGACTGTAATTCTTTAATTAATACTTTGAATGATTCAGGTACACCAGGTTCTGGTACGTTTTCACCCTTAACGATTGCTTCGTATGTTTTAACACGTCCAACAACGTCATCGGATTTAACTGTTAAGATTTCTTGTAATGTGTATGCAGCACCGTATGCTTCAAGTGCCCAAACCTCCATCTCACCAAAACGTTGTCCACCAAATTGTGCTTTACCACCAAGTGGTTGTTGCGTTACTAATGAGTAAGGTCCTGTTGAACGAGCATGTAACTTATCGTCAACCATGTGCGCAAGTTTGATCATATACATGACACCTACAGAAACACGGTTATCGAAAGGCTCACCACTACGTCCATCATATAGTACAGTTTTTGCATCACGTGCCATACCAGCTTCTTCAATTGTTCCCCAAACATCTTCCTCACGCGCTCCGTCAAATACTGGAGAAGCAACATGAACGCCAAGATATCTTGCAGCCATACCTAAGTGTAGCTCTAATACTTGACCGATGTTCATACGAGAAGGTACCCCTAATGGGTTTAACATGATATCAACTGGCGTTCCATCAGGTAAGAATGGCATATCTTCTTCTGGTAAGATACGAGAGATAACCCCTTTATTACCATGTCGTCCAGCCATTTTATCCCCTTCAGAGATTTTACGTTTCTGAACGATATATACACGAACAAGTTGGTTTACTCCTGGTGGTAATTCATCACCGTTTTCACGAGTGAATACTTTCACATCAAGAATAATTCCGCCTCCACCGTGTGGAACACGTAAAGATGTATCACGAACTTCACGAGCTTTTTCACCGAAGATTGCGTGTAGAAGACGTTCTTCAGCAGTTAACTCAGTAACCCCTTTAGGTGTTACTTTACCAACTAATAAGTCACCATCTTTTACTTCTGCACCAATTCGGATGATTCCACGCTCATCAAGATTTTTAAGTGCATCTTCACCAACGTTTGGAATATCACGAGTGATTTCTTCAGGTCCTAATTTTGTATCACGAGCTTCTGATTCATATTCTTCAATATGAACTGAAGTGTAAACATCTTCTTTTACTAGACGGCGACTCATAATGATCGCATCCTCGTAGTTGTAACCGTCCCATGTCATGAATGCTACTAATACGTTACGTCCTAGTGCTAATTCACCTTTTTCCATTGAAGGTCCATCTGCAAGAATTTCGCCTCTTACTACTTCATCACCAACACTTACGATTGGGCGTTGGTTATAACAAGTACCTTGGTTAGAACGTACGAATTTTAACATACGGTATTTATCAAGGTCACCTTTAACTTTTTGTCCATCTACTTCTGAGTAGCGACGTACCCAAACTTCTTTCGCTTCAACACGTTCAACAATACCAGGATGTTTACAGATTACTGCAGCACCAGAGTCTTTTGCTGATACGTATTCCATACCTGTACCTACGATTGGAGATTCAGGGTTTAACAATGGAACTGCTTGACGTTGCATGTTCGCTCCCATTAGGGCACGGTTAGAGTCATCGTTCTCTAAGAAAGGAATACATGCTGTCGCAGCTGATACTACTTGTTTTGGAGATACATCCATGTAGTCGATACGTTCACGTTTAACAACTGTGTTATCTCCACGGAAACGAGCTACTACATCTTCATCTAAGAAGCTTCCGTCATCACCTAAACGAGCATTCGCTTGGGCTACAACGTATAGATCCTCTTCATCAGCAGTTAAGTAATCAATTTTATCAGTTAGACGACCTGTTTCAGGGTCTACACGACGATATGGAGTTTCAATAAATCCAAATTGATTTACCTTTGCATAAGAAGAAAGCGAGTTAATTAACCCGATATTCGGTCCCTCAGGCGTTTCAATCGGACACATACGACCATAGTGAGAGTAATGAACGTCACGCACTTCAAAGCCTGCACGCTCACGCGTTAAACCACCTGGTCCTAAAGCTGATAGTCTTCGTTTATGAGTTAATTCTGCAAGAGGGTTTGTTTGGTCCATGAATTGTGATAACTGTGAGCTACCAAAGAATTCTTTTATTGAAGCAATTACAGGGCGAATGTTAATTAACGCCTGTGGAGTAACTGCATTTGTATCTTGAATTGACATACGTTCACGAACTACACGCTCCATACGAGATAAACCGATACGGAATTGGTTTTGAAGTAATTCTCCAACTGAACGTAAACGACGATTTCCTAAATGGTCAATATCGTCAGTGTCACCTACGTTATGTAGCAGGTTAAAGAAGTAAGAAATAGAAGCGATAATGTCGGCAGGTGAAATATTTTTCACACTTTTACTTACATTAGCATTTCCGATTACTTGAATAACTTGTTCGCCATCACCTTCAACTGGAGCGTAAATTTTAATAGATTGTAGAGTAATCTCTTCATCTAATACGCCAGCAGCAGGGTGAGCAATTTTTTCACCGATATTCTTCTCTAAGAACGGAATAATGCGGTCTAAAGTACGACGATCAAGAGTTGTCCCTTTTTCCACAATAATTTCACCAGTTTCTGGATCCACTAATGTTTCTGCAATACGTTGGTTAAACAGTCTATTTTTAATGTGTAATTTTTTATTTATTTTGTAGCGTCCAACGCTAGCTAAATCATAACGCTTCGGATCAAAGAAGCGAGTAATTAATAAGTTTTTAGCATTTTCTACTGTAGGTGGTTCACCTGGACGTAATCTTTCATAGATTTCAAGAAGCGCCTTTTCAGTGCTATCTGTGTTATCTTTTTCAAGCGTATTACGTAGGTATTCATTCTCGCCTAGTAAGTCTAGAATCTCTTGGTCTGTACCAAACCCAAGCGAACGTAGTAGTACCGTTACAGGTAATTTTCTCGTACGGTCAATACGTACATAAACTACATCCTTCGCGTCCGTTTCGTACTCTAACCAAGCACCACGGTTAGGAATAACTGTAGCAGTAAAACCTTTTTTACCATTTTTGTCGATCTTCCCACTATAGTACACACTTGGTGAACGTACTAATTGTGAAACGATTACACGTTCAGCACCATTAATAATGAATGTACCTGTGTCTGTCATCAATGGGAAATCACCCATGAAAACGTCTTGCTCCTTAACTTCGCCAGTTTCCTTATTTAATAGGCGAACTTTCACTCGAAGTGGAGCAGCGTAGTTTACGTCACGCTCTTTTGATTCTTCTACAACATACTTCGGCTCACCTAAACTGTAATCAATGAATTCTAATGATAGATTACCTGTGAAATCCTCAATCGGTGAAATGTCTTGGAACATCTCTCTCAAACCTTCATCTAAAAACCATTGGTAAGATGCTGTTTGAATTTCAATTAAGTTAGGTAACTCTAAAACTTCACTGATACGAGCATAGCTTCTGCGTTGGCGGTGTCGTCCATATTGAACTAGTTGACCTGTCAACATATTCACCCCTTAAATCAAGAGTATTTAATACAAAAAAATAGTAACAAATAAGCAAAAAACTCCCTTACTTGTTAAACAAAAAATAAAATGGTTTCAAAATGAAAACCATTTATTAAACTTAACGACAGTCATTTTACTATCATTTCCAAAGAATATAGAAATATACATATTTCCAAAAAAATCATTTTTGAAAATAAATATATATTGGCATTTAATAATACTATCACAAGCAAAATTTAGAGTCAATCTTTTTTACTTTTTATGATATAATATCCTTTATCTTTTTTTACAACCTCTACTTCATCAAAGATCCCCTTTAACAATTCAAGTGCTGAAGGTGCTCCTTGTTTCTTTTGAATCACTACCCATAACTCTCCACCAGGAAGTATTTTTTCATGAGCACCGGCCAAAATCTCATGAACCACAGCTTTACCAGCTCGAATCGGAGGATTTGTTAAAATAGCTGCATATTCACCCGTAACATTTTCATAGATACTACTTTCATAGATTTTTACATTTTCTATTTTATTTACATTCGCGTTGTCTTTTGCAAGCTCAATCGCTCGTAAATTCACATCGATCATTTCTACCATACGACCAGCATCATCTTTCGCAATCGATAACCCGATCGGACCATAACCACAACC
Organism: Bacillus sp. AFS017336; assembly: GCF_002555445.1. NCBI lineage: Bacteria > Bacillati > Bacillota > Bacilli > Caryophanales > Bacillaceae > Bacillus > Bacillus sp. AFS017336. Next base: position 20,262 of record NZ_NUCO01000029.1, on the reverse strand, counting down.
AACATCTAAAATATTCCCTTCAATTTCGGGGAATTCGAAAGAGTCTATTAAAACTCGCGACCCAAAATCTACTTCATTCCTAGAAAAGACGCCTGAATCAGATTGAAACCTCAAATCATTACCTCTTAAAGTAAATGAAAATACCTTTTTATCAGTTTTACTATTCGGTTGATTTGTAAAATAATGATCTGCCATAATAAATCCTTCTTCCATATAAACTTAACAATAGTCTTCCCAAAAGTAATTCCATATGCACAAAAAAAGCTCGCATAAATGCGAGCTTTTCTAAAAAGTTTTTAGAAATTACTTAACTTCTACGTTAGCGCCAACTTCTTCAAGTTTAGCTTTCATTTCTTCAGCTTCTTCTTTGCTGATTCCTTCTTTAATTGCTTTAGGAGTGTTGTCAACTAATTCTTTAGCTTCTTTTAATCCTAAACCAGTAATTTCACGAACTACTTTGATTACTTTAATTTTTTGGTCGCCAGGGCTAGCTAATACTAAATCAAATTCAGTTTGCTCAGCAGCAGCTTCAACAGCTCCACCAGCCATAACCATAGGAGCAGCAGCAGTTACGCCGAACTCTTCTTCGATTGCTTTTACTAAGTCATTTAATTCTAATACAGTCATGTTTTTAACTGCTTCAATGATTTGTTCTTTAGTCATTGTTAATTTCCTCCTTGTTTATACCTATAAATTATATATTTTAAGCGATCTTGGCATTAAGCGCCTTGTTCTTCTTTTTGTTCTGCAACTGCTTTAGTTGCAAGAGCGAAGTTGCGGATTGGTGCTTGTAGCACGCTAAGCAACATAGAAAGTAAACCTTCGCGAGATGGAAGTTCAGCAAGAGCTTTAACTTCTTCAACAGTAGCAACATTTCCTTCGATTACACCAGCTTTAATTTCTAAAGCCTCATGTTTCTTAGCGAAATCGTTGATTACTTTAGCAGGAGCGATTACATCCTCCATACTAAACGCGATTGCGTTTGGACCAGTTAACGATTCGTTTAAATCAGCTAAACCAGCTTCTTCAGCAGCACGACGAGTTAAAGTGTTTTTGTAAACTTTGAACTCAACGCCAGCTTCACGTAATTGCTTACGTAATTCAGTTACTTCAGCAACATTTAAACCACGGTAGTCAACAACAACTGTTGATTTACTATCACGTAATTTTGCAGCCACTTCAGATACAACTTGTTTTTTAGCTTCTAATACTGCGCTCATTTATTACACCTCCTGTGGATTTTAGTGTGTATACCGCAAAAGTGTAACCATAGCAAAACCTCCACGAATTTTTCAAAAAAAGACATGGAGGTTGTATATGCACGAATTTATCAGTTATACACCTCGGTAGGATATTAAGCGTAAGCACCTACTGTCTACGGTAGTCTATTTAATTAGCAAGACAATCTCCATTATAGAGAGTTCTTGTCGAATTGTCAACTTTGTTTTTATATCTTAGAAACTAGATGGATCTACTTTGATACCAGGGCCCATAGTTGAAGTGATTGCTACGTTCTTCATGTATGTTCCTTTAGCAGCAGCAGGTTTAACTTTTAACATAGTTTCAAAGATTGTTGTAAAGTTTTCTACTAACTTTTCGTTTTCGAAAGATACTTTACCGATTGGTACGTGAATGTTACCAGCTTTATCAACACGGTATTCAACTTTACCAGCTTTGATTTCGTTAACAGCTTTTGTTACGTCAAATGTAACTGTACCTGTTTTAGGGTTTGGCATTAAACCTTTAGGTCCTAATACACGTCCTAATTTACCAACTTCAGCCATCATGTCTGGAGTTGCTACTACTACATCAAAATCGAACCAACCTTGTTGGATTTTGTTAATCATGTCAGCATCGCCTACGAAATCAGCACCAGCAGCTTCAGCTTCTTTAGCTTTTTCACCTTTAGCGAATACTAATACACGTTGTACTTTACCAGTACCGTGTGGAAGAACTACTGCACCACGAATTTGTTGGTCAGCTTTCTTTGGATCTACTCCTAAACGGAATGCTACTTCAACTGTTGCATCAAAGTTAACAGTTGTAGTCTTTTTAACAAGTTCTACAGCTTCGTTTACTGCGTAAACAGCTGTACGATCTACTAATTTAATAGCTTCTTGGTATTTTTTACCTTTGTTAGCCATGTTCTATTCCTCCTAATGTGGTTTTAACGGATTTTCCTCCCACGAATAAAGGTTGCGATAAAACACATCATACGATGTTCGCAACCTCCTCAATCACACCTTACTGAAGATGGGATTAGTCTTCAATAACGATACCCATACTACGTGCAGTACCTTCTACCATACGCATAGCAGCTTCAACAGAAGCAGCATTTAAGTCAGGCATTTTTTGTTCAGCAATCTCACGTACTTTGTCGCGTTTTACTGTTGCTACTTTTTTACGATTTGGTTCACCAGAACCAGACTCAATACCAGCCGCTACTTTAAGAAGTACAGCAGCAGGAGGAGTTTTCGTAATAAATGTAAACGAACGATCTTCGAATACAGTGATTTCAACAGGAATAATTAGACCAGCTTGGTCAGCTGTACGAGCGTTGAACTCTTTACAGAATCCCATGATGTTAACACCTGCTTGTCCTAATGCAGGACCAACTGGTGGTGCTGGGTTTGCTTTTCCTGCAGGAATTTGCAATTTTACCATTTTAATTACTTTTTTAGCCACGAGACACACCTCCTTAAGTCCGTGATGTGGTAACGGGTTATTAAACCCTCCCACTCATATCGTTTTGCACTTGCATGCATATTCTTATTCAGAAGTTAATACCATCTTTTCGATGCATATTGACCTTTAAAAGTCTAACACTTTCAAAATAAAATTGCAAGGTCTTGTATTATAATTTTTCTACAAGATGTAAATCCAGTTCAACTGGCGTTTCTTTATTAAAGAATTCTACTAATACAGTTACTTTTTTCTTTTCAAAATCGATTTCTTTAATTGAACCAGTATAGTTTGCAAATGGACCTTCTTTTAAGCGAACGACTTCATTTATATCTAAATCAAAGTCAATAACTTGTTCATCTAGACCCATATGTTTTAGAATATGTGTAATTTCTTCTTCTAAAAGCGGTGTTGGTTTTGAACCAGATCCCGCTGAACCTACGAAACCAGTTACTCCTGGTGTATTACGTACTACATACCAAGAATCGTCAGTCATCACTAATTCAACTAGCACATACCCTGGAAATACTTTGCGCTTTGTTACTTTCTCTTTACCGTTCTTCATTTCTACTTCTGATTCTTCTGGTACGATTACACGGAAAATTTTATCTTGCATTCCCATTGTTTCTACACGTTTTTCTAAATTAGCTTTTACTTTATTCTCATATCCTGAGTAAGTATGAACTACATACCATCTTTTTTCCATGTTAGAGGACTACTTGTCCTTCCCTCCCCGGTCAACTTTCTTTGCAAATTAAAAAACCCGTCACCGGGCTTTTTTTTTAAACATTATCACTCATTATAGCACAATTAGTTTTAACTTATTCAAGAATAAGTCGAATTAGTTTAGAAAGTCCAGAATCAATTACAGCAAAGAATACTACAAAAAAGAAAACTGTAGCTAATACTGTAACCGTAGAATTAACTAATTCCTTACGCTTAGGCCATGAAACTTTTTTCATTTCACTTTTTACTTCGCGAAAAAACTTACCGATACGACCCACTGATGCAACCCCCATATACTAGTTTAGAGATTTACGAACCGTCCAACTTGCCCCTAAAAACGAAGCATGCTCATTAGTTTATCTACCGATTAAGGACATTCGTATTTTACATATATCTTATTTCAATTATTTCGTTTCTTTATGCGTGGTATGTTCATTGCACGTTTTACAAAACTTTTTCATCTCCAAACGTTCTATAGAAGTGGAATTCTTCATCGTGGAGTAGTTTCTATTATTGCAATTAGTGCACGACAGGACAACTTTTTTTCTCATGGATACACCAACCTAATTCCTATATAATTATCCATTTAGAATGTACCATGCGAACTATAAACTGTCAAACTGATTTCTTTCATCAAAATCACACTGACAATTCTCTTATTTCCATATACCTTTCAAGCTTTCTTTTCACGCGTTGTAAAGCATTATCAATCGATTTTACATGTCTATTTAACTCTTCTGATATCTCTTGGTAAGATCGACCATCTAAATAGAGTGATAATACTTTCCTTTCTAAATCGCTCAATAATTCAGACATTTTAAGCTCTATGTCCACATTTTCTTCTTGATTTATAACAAGTTCTTCTGGATCCATGTTTTTTGTCTCAGTTAACACATCAAGTAATGTGCGGTCAGATTCCTCATCATAAATAGGCTTGTCCAATGATACATAAGAATTTAATGGAATATGCTTTTGTCTTGTTGCTGTTTTAATTGCTGTAATAATCTGTCTTGTAATGCATAATTCTGCAAACGCCTTAAATGAAGAAAGTTTATCTTCTTTGTAGTCACGAATTGCTTTGTATAATCCAATCATACCTTCTTGAATAATGTCTTCGCGGTCAGCACCTATTAGGAAATAAGACCTAGATTTTGCTTTTACGAAGTTTCGGTACTTTTGAATTAAAAATGTTAGTGCTTCTTGATCACCCTCTCGAACATATTCGAGAATTACCTCATCTTCTAAGGGTCCATACTCAATCATTAGCTTCAATTCCTGTTCAACGTTCAAAATTAGCACCTCCGACCTAACAATTTAATTAAATTATACAGCACAAAGAAGAAGGAAACAATAAGTCATCGTTCCCCTCTTCGCCATTTTTCTAAAATTTCTGTTTGTTTCGAATTTAATATTTTACTAATTGTCAGTCTTTGATCAGGTATTTCACTAATCTGAGTACTTATCATCTTTTTATTTTGAGTAACTGATCTATATAATTCCATTGCAGGTATACGAAGTGCACCTTGTCCAAATATTTGCCATTGCTCTGTAAAGTCCGAAGTCGCGACATAAATTTGATGGTTAACATGACGGAGCTCTATTGCAAGTTTTTCAATTTTTTCATCAGCCGTTTGGCTTTTCCGAGTAAAAATCACTTCAACTTTTGAATGCTTGTCGTTTTTTTCAATCCCATTTACAAAATGAGCATCAAATACAACAATTATATACATACCTGTGTATGCCTTATATTCAGCAAGTTGCGTAATTAGAAAATCACGTGATTTATCAAAATCAATTTCGCGAAGTTTTCTAAGATTCGGCCAAGCTCCTATCATGTTATATCCATCTACAATCAGAATTTCTTTCTTTTTATGATCCAAGCGGGTGTCTCTTACGATGTATTTCGTACATTAATAGACTTGCCGCAACAGACGCATTTAATGATGTAACTTTACCAACCATAGGTAGCTTAATTAAGAAATCACATTTTTCCTTTAATATTCTGCTCATACCTTTACCTTCACTACCAATAATTAAACCAAGAGAGATTTGGCCATCCATGTTTCGATAGTCATCTGCACCTTTTGCATCTGTACCAAATATCCAAACTCCTCTTTCTTTTAATTCATCTATTGTTCTTGCTAAATTTGTTACTCGAGCAACCGGAATGTATTCAATTGCGCCTGTCGAAGCTTTCGCAACCGCTGAAGTTAAACCTACCGCTCTTCTTTTAGGAATGATAATACCATGTGCGCCAACTGCATCGGCTGTTCTCATAATTGAACCTAAATTATGTGGATCTTCAATTTCGTCTAAGATTAAAAAGAATGGTTGCTCATTACGACTATTCGCTACATCGAATAAATCATCAATTTCCACATACTCATATGCAGCTACTTGCGCTACTACACCTTGGTGGTTTCCTTTAACCATTCCATCCAATTTTTTATTCGGTGCAGTTTGTACGATTACTTTGTTTTGATTGGCTAATTCTAAGAGCTTATGGATTTGACCTTTATTTGCTCCTTCACTAACCCATATTTTATTTATATCACGACCTGAACGTATTGCTTCCATAACTGGATTACGCCCTATAATAAATTCCTCAGACATGTTATACTCCTTTATCATTCTCAATAAACTGAATTGCAACTTGTACAATTGTATTGAGTCTATCTTCATTTTTTAATAAATAATGGTACCCAATTAATGCCTCCATCGCTGTTGCGTATCGATACGTTTGCACATCAGTATTTTTTGGTACGGTACCTGATTTTGCATTACGCCCTCTTTTAACAACTGCAATTTCCTCTTCGGACAAGAAATCAGTTGAAAGTATTTCTCTTATCACTTTAGCTTGCCCTTTTGCTGAAACGAATTTTGTTGCTGCTCGATGAAGTTGATTAGGTCTAACAGTTCCTTTTTCAAGGAGGTGATGACGTACATAAATTTCATATACAGCATCACCAATATATGCTAGTGCTAAACTGTTTAGTTGTTTAACATCTAGATTTTGACTACTTTCAATCATGAAGTCATCCTCTTTTCCAGCGAATGCCTTGTGGAGTATCTTCAATGATAATATTCATTTCTTTTAATTGATCACGAATTTGATCCGCTAAAGCAAAGTCACGATTTTTTCGTGCATCTGTACGTTTTTGAATCAACGCTTCGATTTCATCATCTAACATCGCTTCTTCTTTAACTAATGTAATACCAAGAACACTTGATAATTCATCAAAAGTTGCAACTAACTGATTTAATACATTCGTAGAAGTATGAGTTTCTAATAAATATTGATTAGTTATTTTTACTAATTGATATAAAACTGAAATCGCATTAGCTGTATTAAAGTCATCATCCATTACTTTTACAAATACTGCTTTTTCGTCTTCAATTTCTTTTAACCACTTAGCGTCATCTTCTGTTAAATTAGTACTACTTCCTAGACGGTGTTTACTATTTTGGTATGCAGTTTTAATACGTTCAAAACCATTTTTTGCTTCTTGTAAAATTTCTTCACTATAGTTAATCGGGTGACGATAATGAACTGATAACATGAAGAAACGTAATAACATTGGATCAATGATCTTAATGATGTCATGTACTAGTACAAAGTTACCTAAAGACTTAGACATTTTTTCATTATCAATATTGATATAACCATTATGCATCCAATAGTTTGAAAAAGTTTTCCCACTTAATGCTTCAGACTGAGCAATCTCATTCTCATGATGTGGAAATGATAAGTCTTGGCCCCCTGCATGGATATCGATTGTTTCGCCAAGATATTTTTTAGCCATTGCTGAGCACTCAATATGCCAGCCCGGTCTTCCTTTCCCCCATGGACTTTCCCAAGATATTTCACCTGGTTTAGCTGCTTTCCATAGAGCGAAATCTAATGGATCTTCTTTCTTTTCACCTATTTCAATTCTTTCACCAATACGAAGGTCCTCAATTGATTGGTGTGAAAGTTTACCGTATCCATTAAATTCCTTTGTTTTGAAATAGACATCACCTTCAGATTCATACGCATAACCTTTTTTTACAAGTTCATCAATAAACTCAATAATAATATCCATATTATCCATTACACGAGGATGATTCGTTGCTGTTTTGCATCCTAACTCTTGCACGTCTTCAAAATAAGCATTAATAAAACGATCTGCAATTGTTGGAACATCTGAGCCTAATTCATTTGCTGCTTTAATTAGCTTATCATCAACATCAGTGAAGTTTGAAACGTAGTTCACTTCATATCCACGGTATTCGAAATAACGTCTCACTGTATCAAACACGATAGCAGGTCTTGCGTTACCAATGTGTATATAGTTATAAACAGTTGGTCCACATACATACATTTTGACCTTACCTTCTTCTAAAGGTTTAAAGTCTTCCTTGTTCCTAGTTAATGTATTATAAATTTGAATTGCCATAGTTTTACTTCCTTTCAGATATTCTCATTAAACTTCTTAACTCTTCTAGTTCCGCTTCTAATTGAAGTAGTCGATCTGCTACTGGGTCAGGTAAATCACAATGATCAAATTGATTATTAACTCTAATTCCATCTTGAACAACTATCTTACCAGGTATACCAACAACCGTAGTATTATTTGGAACATCCTTTAATACAACTGAGTTTGCACCGATCTTTGCATTTTCTCCGATTGTTATTGAGCCTAGTACTTTTGCACCGGTTGCTACTAGTACTCCACTTAATAAGGTTGGATGCCTTTTGCCTTTTTCCTTACCAGTTCCTCCTAATGTTACTCCCTGATAAATTGTAACATCATCACCTATTTCACATGTTTCTCCAATTACTACTCCTGCTCCGTGATCGATAAAAAATCGTCTACCAATTTTAGCCCCTGGGTGAATCTCAATTCCTGTTAAGAATCGAGCAAACTGTGAAATACTTCTTGCAATAAAGTGCCATTTTTTCCGATAGAAATAATGCGCAAACCGATAAAGCCATAATGCATGTAAACCAGCATAAGTAAGAATTACTTCTAAATAGCTAGTAGCGGCTGGATCGCGTTCAAATATCGTCGCTACATCTTCCTTCATGTACTTTAGCATCTTCATTTCCCCTTAAAGAATTTATTAAAAACTTGATCTTTTGTCTCTAAATAACAAAAAGCGTCCCTGTGTAATTAAATACACAGAGACGCTTTAATAGCGCGGTTCCACTCTGTTTAGATAAAATAATTTATCTCAACTCATGTAATGTAACGGTTTCCACCGCCTAAGCCTACTAAATAATTTTTTCGGCTAAGGACTCAAGGGGGCACTTCCATGAATATCGTTAAAATCACTTTCACCATTGTGATTCTCTCTGGGTAACGAGTAAACATGTACTTTTCCCTATCAACATTTTACCTATATGAATATTACTTATATATATTACAAATTTAACAAAATGTTAACCAATAATTTTTTGTAAACGAGCAATTACTTTTTCTTTTCCTAATAAAGTCATCGCAGCTGGTAATTCCGGACCATGACATTGACCAGTTGTCGCAACACGAATTGGCATAAATAATTTTTTACCTTTATGACCAGTTGACTTTTGAACTGATTTCATTGCTGCTTTGATTGAATCAACTGTAAACTCTTCAGATGCGTTAAGCTCTTCAACTAATGCTGAAAGTACATCCTTCACTTGCTCTTCTGAAATAACAGTTTGTTCTTCTTCACCAAAAGTTAATTCTTCTTTAAAGAATAAACTTGATAATTCAACGATTTCAGCACCAAAGCTCATTTGATCTTGATATAAAGCAACTAAATTTGTTACCCATAGATTTTCATCCGCAGTGCGTTCTTCATTAACAAAACCAGCTTTAATTAGATGTGGTAATGAAATTTCTACTACTTTTTCTAACGGCTGCTCTTTAATATATCGATTGTTAATCCATGTTAGTTTTTGCTTATCAAACATAGCTGGAGCAGAACTTAAACGGCTAGGATCGAAAATTTTAATAAATTCTTCTTCGCTGAAAATTTCTTCCTCACCAACTGGTGACCAGCCAAGAAGAGCAATAAAGTTAAATAACGCTTCTGGTAAGTAACCAAGGTTTTGATATTGTTCAATAAATTGTAAGACAGATTCATCACGTTTTGAAAGCTTTTTACGATTTTCGTTTACGATAACCGCCATGTGACCAAAACCTGGAGCATCCCAATTTAATGCACGATAAACCATTAATTGTTTAGGCGTATTTGAAATATGCTCTTCTCCACGAAGTACGTGACTAATTTTCATTAATGCATCATCAACTACTACCGCGTAGTTGTAAGTAGCAATTCCGTTCTTTTTAACAAGAACCCAGTCACCAATATCTTTCGATTCGAACTTAATATTTCCACGAACGATATCTTCCCACTCATAAGTATCATTAGCAGGAACTGCAAAACGAATCGTATATTCTGCACCCGCTGATTCTTTAGCAGCTCGATCTTCGTCTGTTAAATGACGACATTTTCCGTTGTAACGTGTAGTTGGAAGTCCAGAAGCTATTTGTGCTTCACGTTCTGCTGTAAGTTCTTCCTCTGTACAATAGCATTTATACGCATGTCCACTTTCAATTAACTCATTAGCATATTGCTTGTATAAGTCTAATCTTTCTAACTGACGATAAGGACCGTACTCGCCACCTTTATCTGGACCTTCATTCCAATCAATACCTAACCAACGTAAATATTTCGCTTGGCTTTCTTCGCCACCTTCAACATTACGCTCAATATCAGTATCCTCTATACGTAGTACCATATCACCATTAAAATGTTTAGCAAATAAATAGACATATAACGCAGTACGTGCATTTCCAATATGTAAATGACCCGTTGGACTAGGTGCATAACGAACTCTTACTCTATTTGACATTTATAGACACTCTCCACTGAATAATTAATATACTTTATTAGTTTAAGCCTTCTTCTGTAACAATACAACTGCTTGGGAAGCAATTCCTTCTTTTCTTCCTGTAAAACCTAACTTTTCAGTTGTTGTCGCTTTTACATTAATACGATCGGCTGTCGTTTCAAGCAATTCTGCTATTCGCTCTCTCATGACTTGTATATATGGTGCCATTTTTGGTGCTTGAGCAATGATTGTGCAGTCTGCATTTACTAGCTCATAGCCTTTTTCTTTTACAATTTGAAATACATGCTGTAGTAGCTTTGCAGAGTCAGCATCCTTGAAGTCTGGATCTGTATCTGGAAAATGTTTTCCGATATCTCCTTCTCCAACAGCTCCTAATAAAGCATCCGATATAGTATGAAGGAGTACATCAGCATCAGAATGACCTAATAAACCTAATTCATACGGGATTTCTATTCCACCTATAATTAAAGGACGATTTTCCGCAAATGCATGGACATCAAATCCTTGTCCTATTCTAAACATATAAGCACCTTCTAACCTCTATATTGTTCATAGATTGTTTCGGCAAAAAACAAATCTTCTTTTGTTGTTACTTTAATATTATTATAATCTCCATTTACTACAAAAACTTTACTTCCGTTCCATTCAACTAAGCTTGCATCATCAGTTCCTAAATATCCAGCCCGGGTTGCTTTTTGATGCGCCTCAAGTAAACATTTATATGTAAATGCTTGGGGAGTCTGTACTCCCCATAATGTAGAACGATCGATTGTTTCAACTACTTCTTGATTAACAACCTTCTTTATTGTATCTTTCATCGGAACCGCACAGATAACCGCCTGATGTTCCTCCATCTTACTAAGAATCCGATTAATAACCGAGTTAGTCACAAAAGGTCTTGCTCCATCATGTACTAAAACTAAGCTCTCAGTATCTTTTATTGAATTTAAACCGTTATAGACACTTTCCTGTCTTTCTGAGCCACCCTTTACAAAGGTTATTTTTTGCTTAATAAAGTGTGGTAAATTTAACGATTCAAAGAACTGATTCTCTGATTCTTTTATTGGTAAGATAATCTCACTACAACGCTCATCTTCACCAAATACTTTTAAAGTCAATTCAATAATTGGTGAGTTCATTATTTTAATAAATAATTTATTGAAGCCTGCACCCATACGAGAGCCAGATCCCGCTGCTGGAATGATGACCTTATATTGCATTTTACGTTTACCCCTCTAACTTACTTTACTTTTGCAAATATCATACGTCCTGCAGAAGTTTGTAGTACACTCGTAACCACTGTTTCTACTCGTTTTCCAATTGATTCTTTACCGTCTTCTACAACAATCATTGTGCCATCATCTAAATAAGCCACACCTTGTAGTTTTTCTTTACCTTCTTTTACGACAAATGCCGTTAATACTTCTCCAGGTAACACTACTGGCTTAATTGCATTCGCAAGGTCATTAATATTCCAAACTTTAATTTGTTGAAGTTCACTTACTTTATTTAAATTAAAGTCATTCGTCACTAAAATACCACTTTTTAATTTTGCAAGCTTAACTAACTTTGCGTCAACTTCAGGAACATCTTCAAAATCCCCTTCGTAGACTTCTACCTTCATAGCAAGCTCTTTTTGGATTCTGTTTAGAATATCTAATCCTCTTCGTCCTCTATTTCGTTTTAATGTATCTGAAGAATCTGCTATATATTGTAGTTCTGCTAATACGAATTGTGGAATCACAATTGTTCCTTCGATGAATCCAGTCTGACATATATCAGCAATTCGACCATCGATGATTACACTTGTATCTAATATTTTTACTGGTATTTCAGCTATTTCCTGTTCTTCAGCGGCTTTTTTCTTAGCTGACCTTGAAGATAAGGTAAACAAACTTAATAATTCTTCTCTTTTTTTAATTCCAACTTGAAAGCCTAAATAGCCTAATAAAATCGTAACAACTATTTGTATAATTGATGAAACGTATTGTAATCTAATTGAGTCAATTGGCAATGAAATAAGAAATGCCAGAATAAGTCCAAAAACAAGTCCTAAACTACCAAACAAAATCATTGAAATAGGAGCTTTTAATAATTTTTCCTCAATATACTTGATAAATGTTACTGTTGGATCAACTAACCAAAGCGATAAAATAAAAAAGATCACTGCTCCACTTAAAGCTTGCACATATGAATTATGCAAAATATTAGGCATATCTGTTTTTAACAGTTTATCTAATAGTGGAAAAAGCACTAAACCTAGCGTACTTCCGACAAAGATATAAATGACTTGAACGATCCTCTTTATCACTTCGCCACCTCCTTTAAATAAATAATTATATATTATAGGTTAACTAAAAATATAATCAACTCTATCTTAGACGAAATAACTTAGTTATGTCTATTGATATACAGTTGCTCCTGAATTCGCTTTAAACCTTCTTTGATTTTCTTCGCACGAATTTCGCCAATGCCATCTACGTCATCTAACTCGGCAAGGGTAGCTTTGTAGATCCCTTTAAGATGCTTAAACCGTTGTGTTAAATTTTCAATTACTAATGGCGGTAATCTAGATATTTTCATCAACATTCGGTAACCTCTTGGTTCTACCATTTCCTCGAGATTCGTGTTATTTGGATAACCAAGCAATTTAATAATGGCATGGTCCTCTAACAATTCTTCATTGGCTAATTCTTGTAGCTTTAACAAGATTGTCTTTGGATCCTGTTCCTTATTATAATGATAATCCTTTATTAAAAGTAATGCCTCCTCCTCAAGGTCCGAAATTATCTCTATTAACTGTAGTTCGATTAACCTTCCTTCATCACCAAGCTCAATTACATAGTTATTAATTTCATTTTTTATTCGAAGTACCATTTCTACGCTATGTAAAACATTTACGACTTCAAATAAAGTAACTAATTCCTCAAACTCTAAAATGCTAAGTGAAGTAATCCCTTGATTCCATACAATCTTATATTTCTCAAGGGTTTGAATTGCCTGATTTGCTTTTGTTAAAATTACGCCAATGTCTCGCAAAGTATACCGTAAGTTCCCTTTATAGAGTGTAATAACGTTACGTCTTTGTGAAATAGCGATTACTAAGTTTCCGGTCTGCCGTGAAACACGCTCTGCAGTTCGATGGCGCATACCAGTTTCTTTTGTAAAGATCGATTGATCCGGAATTAATTGTGCATTAGCTAATAGGATTTTTGTCCCACTTTCATTTAAAATAAGTGCTCCATCCATTTTTGCTAATTCATATAAACTTGCTGGAGAGAAAGGGTCATTAATATGAAATCCTCCATCGACCATTTCCTTTGTTTCATCATTAAAGCCAAGTACAATTAATCCGCCAGTTTGTGCCCGAAGTACATTGTCTATGCCATCACGCAAAGGTGTACCCGGAGAGATCATTTGTAAAACTGGCAACATTGATTTAGCTTTTTGTTTTTGATCTTCCATTTCTACCCTCCTAACACGTATTTTAGTGCTTCATGTACTGTATTAACACCTATTATTTCCATTCCTTCAGGAAAACTCCATCCTCCAATATTTTTTGATGGAATTATTGCTCTTTTAAATCCAAGCTTTGCCGCTTCTTGTACTCTTTGCTCAATTCTAGATACTCTTCGCACTTCTCCAGTTAAACCAATCTCACCAATTACTACATCTGTAGGATTTGTGGGCTTATCTTGGAAGCTTGATGCTATACTTACTGCGACTGCTAAATCCACGGCTGGTTCGTCTAACTTCAGACCTCCGGCAACTTTTAAATAAGCATCTTGATTTTGCAACAAAAGCCCCATTCTCTTTTCTAAAACGGCCATTATTAGAGATACTCTATTATGGTCTATACCTGTTGCCATACGTCTTGCATTCCCAAAGCTTGTAGGTGAAACTAGTGCCTGTAGCTCCACAAGTACCGGTCTAGTTCCCTCCATCGATGCTACAACTGTTGAACCAGCTACTCCAAATGGCCTTTCTTCTAGAAATATTTCAGATGGATTTAGTACCTCCACCAATCCTAGCTCTTTCATCTCAAATATACCAGTCTCATTAGTAGATCCAAAACGATTTTTAACCGCTCTTAATATGCGATATGTATGATGTCTTTCACCTTCAAAATATAACACTGCATCTACCATATGTTCCAATAATCGTGGGCCAGCAATTGCACCCTCTTTTGTCACATGACCTACAATGAAGATCGGAATACCTTTTGTCTTTGCGATTTTCATTAATTCCGACGTACATTCTCGAACTTGAGAAACGCTACCTGGAGCAGATGTTACTTCTTGTAAATAGATCGTTTGAATCGAATCGATTACTACAAAATCTGGTGCCATTTCATCCATATATCTCGCAATATAAGACAAATCGGTCTCTGATAAAACATATAAGTTTTGAGTAGCGACACCTAGACGTTCTGCTCTTAATTTAATTTGTTTCTGAGATTCTTCCCCTGAAACATATAAAACTTTATGATCCTTTTTAGCTAATTGAGATGAAACCTGTAAGAGCATCGTAGATTTACCAATCCCAGGATCACCGCCAATTAAGACCAATGAGCCTAAAACGATTCCACCACCTAATACCCGGTTAAACTCTTCGAAGGAAGTTCCAATACGAGTTTCATTACCTAATTCCACTTCCATAATCGAAATGGGTCTAGTTCCTTCTGTTGTAGCATTTGTATTAAAAGTTAATCTCCTAGAACTAGGAGGTTGTTCGATAAACTCAACCATTGTATTCCATTCGTTACATGCAGGACACTTACCGACCCACTTAACCGATTCGCACCCACATGATTGACACACGAATTTAGTTTTCTTTTTAGCCATATGTATACCTCTTTTGTTACATGATTTTCTATATTAATAGAGTATGTATTCTAAGTCTATCCTAACGCTTTTTTGATATAAGAAAAAGGGCTTCACGCCCTTTTTCACAAATTAGATAACTTTACAATCAAATGTTCAAAATTCCTTCACAAAAAGGGATGAACTTTATACATACTTATTGATTTACAGTTTCAACTGCTGGTCTAATAACATATTCGTTATCCTGTACATCAAGAACGACCTTTCGACCTTTCTCAATATTACCTTTTAATAACTCTTCAGATAAACGATCTTCTACTTGTTTTTGAATTGCTCTTCTTAATGGACGAGCTCCATATTCAGCATCGAATCCTTCATCAGAAATTTTATCGATCGCTGTATCTGACAACTCTAAATCAATTTCTTGTTCTTTTAAACGTTTCGTTAAGCTATTAACCATTAAGTGAACAATCTCTTTAATATGTTTCTTCTCTAATGAATGGAATACAATTGTTTCATCGATACGGTTTAGGAATTCTGGACGGAATGCTTTTTTCAGTTCCTCCAATACTTTCCCTTTCATATCTTTATAATCTTTTTCACCATCATTAATATTGAATCCAACATATTTATTTGTTTTTAATGCACTTGCTCCAACGTTTGATGTCATGATGACAAGTGTATTTCTAAAGTCAACTGTACGTCCTTTTGAATCAGTTAAACGACCATCCTCTAATACTTGAAGTAAGATATTAAACACATCCGGATGAGCTTTCTCAATTTCATCTAGTAGAATTACTGAGTAAGGTTTACGTCTAACCTTCTCAGTTAATTGACCGCCTTCATCATATCCTACATATCCAGGAGGTGCCCCTACTAAACGAGAAGTTGCGTGTTTTTCCATGTACTCTGACATATCAATTCGAATCATAGCATCTTCATCACCGAAAATTGTTTCAGCTAATGCACGCGCTAGTTCTGTTTTACCTACCCCTGTAGGCCCTAGGAAAATAAATGAACCTATCGGACGCTTTGGATCCTTTAATCCCGCTCTAGCACGTCGTACAGCTTTAGAAACTGCAACAACAGCCTCTTCTTGACCAATTACTCGCTTATGAAGAACACTTTCCATATTTAACAGTTTATCTGCCTCTGTTTGTGCTAATTTTGTAACTGGGATATTCGTCCATGATGACACAACATTTGCGATATCTTCTACAGTTACTTCAGAATTTTCTTTGCCTTGTTTTTCTTTCCACTGACGTTTCGTATCTTCTAATTGCTCACGTAGTCTTTGTTCAGAATCTCTTAATGATGCTGCTTTTTCAAACTCTTGACTTTGAACAGCTGCATCTTTTTCTTTACGAACTTCCTCTAGCTTTAATTCTAACTCTTTTAAATTTGGCGGTGTTGTAAAGCTACGTAGGCGTACTTTAGATCCTGCCTCATCAATTACGTCAATCGCTTTATCCGGTAAGAAACGGTCTGTAATATATCGGTCTGATAGTTTTACAGCTTCAATAATTGATTGATCAGAAATTGATACTCTATGATGCGCCTCATATCGGTCACGTAAACCTTGAAGAATTTGAATTGACTCTTCTACGCTTGGTTGGTCGACTTGAATTGGTTGGAAGCGACGCTCTAATGCAGCATCCTTTTCAATATATTTTCGGTATTCATCAATTGTTGTAGCGCCGATACATTGTAGCTCACCACGTGCTAATGATGGCTTTAAGATATTAGAAGCATCAATTGCACCTTCAGCTCCACCTGCACCAATTAATGTATGAAGTTCATCAATGAAAAGAATAATATTACCAGCTTGGCGAATTTCATCCATTACTTTTTTCAAACGATCTTCAAATTCACCACGGTACTTAGTTCCGGCTACTACAGTACCCATATCAAGAGTCATTACTCGTTTATCTCTTAAAATTTCTGGCACTTCATTATTAACAATTTGCTGAGCCAATCCTTCCGCAATTGCAGTTTTACCTACACCTGGCTCACCAATTAATACTGGATTATTTTTTGTACGGCGACTTAATACTTCAATAACTCGTTGAATTTCTTTACTACGTCCAATTACTGGATCTAAGCGGCCTTCTCTAGCCGATACTGTTAAATCACGAGCTAAGCTGTCTAATGTAGGAGTATTTGCTTGGTTTGCAGAACCATTTTGATGATTAGACGAACTTTCATTACTACCTAACAATTGAAGGACTTGTTGACGAGCTTTATTTAAGCTAACACCAAGATTATTTAATACTCTTGCTGCTACGCCTTCTCCTTCTCTAATTAGACCTAATAGAATATGTTCTGTTCCTACATAAGAATGGCCTAATTTACGAGCCTCATCCATTGATAATTCAATTACTTTTTTAGCTCTCGGTGTGTAATGAACTGTTTGAGCTACTCCTTGACCGCGTCCGATTAATGTTTCTACTTCTTGTTGTACTTTTTCTGGACTTAATCCAAGAGCAAGTAATGCCTTTGCTGCAATACCTTCTCCTTCACGAACAAGTCCTAGTAAAATATGTTCTGTACCTATATTTGAGTGTCCAATTCGGATTGCCTCTTCTTGAGAAAGAGCTAATACTTTTTGAGCACGTTCTGTAAATCGACCAAACATCATAATTGGTTCCTCCCATATAATTAATTATTTTTATCAGATAGTCTTTCGCGTATTAGTGATGCCCTCTTAATATCCCTTTCCTCAGGAGTAAGTTGATCACCTACGTATTGTTGTAAAATACCTGGTTGAGTTAATATCATTAATTCATGTAAAAAGTTTTTAGACAAACCTTGAATTAATCCTAAATCAATCCCTAATTGTACGTCTGATAAACATTTAGCACTTTCCTTTGTCTCTATTATTCTTCCGTACTTCAAAGTACCGAGAGAACGAAAAACTCGATCCTCTAAGCGAATTAAGGAGGTTCTAGCAAGTGCGTCTCTTGCTGATTTTTCATGTTTTATCAGTTGTTGTACAATTGTCGTTAAATCTTCTATTATCTCTTCTTCCGATTTCCCCAAAGTAATTTGATTTGAAATCTGAAAGATATTACCTAAAGCTTCGCTACCTTCACCGTAAATTCCTCTTACAACTAATCCAAGTTGGTTAATTGTAGGAATTAATCGGTTAAATTGTTTTGTTATGACTAGCGCCGGAAGATGCATCATCACTGAAGCTCTTAATCCGGTACCAACATTTGTAGGGCAGCTCGTTAAGTAGCCTATTGTTTCATCAAAAGCATATTCAAGCTGACTTTCTATATAATTATCAATATGATTCGCTTGAGTAAGTGCCTCTCTAAGTTGTAACCCAGGAAATAAAGCCTGAATACGTAAATGATCTTCTTCATTTATCATTATGCTAATTTGTTCATCTTGGGATAGTATACATGCGCCGTGTACGGACTCTTGAACTAAATTAGGACTTATTAAATGCTTCTCAATTAGTACCCTTTTCTCTACTGGTTCTAACTTATTAATTTCAATATATTCAAAAGGTCCGTTTGGTAAAGCTGTACTTCCTTCAAAATAATGTTTAACTAAATGACAAATTTCTTTAGCCTTATCTTGGCTAAGTAGCGATGGGTACAAATACGCATTAAAGTTTCTAGCTAACCTAATACGGCTGCTTAAGACTATATCGTCATCAGGACCTTCTTGTTTCATCCATGGACTTATTGCCTCATTAATAATACGGTCAATAGACATAATTTACTCCACCTCCTTTTGAAGGGCTTGTAAATCTTTCTCAAGATCACGGATTTCATCCCGGACCTTAATTGCCTGCTCAAAATTCTCACTATCAATAAAATTTTTCATTTGAGACTTCAAATCTTGTAGCTTTCTCTTTAAAGAGATAGCACCATTTATCTTTTGAGGTAACTTACCTGTGTGCGTTACGTTACCGCTATGAATTCTTTTAACAATTGGTTTCATCTGATCCATAAATGTTTCATAACAAGTTGAACAACCTAAACGTCCAATCTTAGTAAACTTTTGAAAAGTCATCTTACATCTGGGACATTCAATATGTGAATCTTGATGAAATTTATTTTTCTTCATTTCATAAATACCAGTATTTCCTTTAAACAATCCAGCCAACAGATCATTTACAGAATAACCACCTATTTCAGAAAAAATATATTTATTGTTTGATTCAGTTGCGCATTTCTCACATAGGTGTATATCTGTTTTTTCACCATTAATAATTTTAGAATAGTGTAATGTTGCCGGACGTTCTTGACATTCTTGACAAATCATTTTGGGCAACCTCCATATTCTATTTAAACTTTAAGCTTCTTAGCATTGCTTTGAACATTCTTGCTCTTAACTCATCTCGATAAGGTAAATTTACCATTATTACTGAACGGTCTAATACACTTAACATCATCTTGGCTTCACGTTGGGTAATTACACTATTCTCAAGCAGTAAGCGAATATAGTCTTCAGAGCTAGACTGTGCAATATTATTACTAAAGCTGTCTAATATTTGATCAATTACACTTGCTTTATCATGAAATTGCACTTTAATAATTCGAATATACCCTCCTCCACCACGTTTACTTTCAACTACGTATCCTCTTTCTAAAGTGAATCTTGTATTTATTACATAATTTATTTGAGAAGGAACACAGTCAAATTTATTTGCTATTTCACTTCTTTTTATTTCGACATATTCTTTATCTGATATGTCAAAGTAGTGCATTAGATATTGTTCAATGATATCTGATATGTTTTTCACCTATTTACCACCTTTACTGACTTTGACTATCTTTGACTATTATTATATTCCTTTCATAAAAAATTTCAACTATTATCTCTTTATCATTTTTTCCAAACTACTTTGCTCTTAATCTTTTTTTGTACGATTAAGAAAGGATAAGTTGGTAGCAATCAAGAAAGATCAATATAGTTTCCGATTTTATGCATTAAGTATAAGTGCCATTACTCTTCTATTTTCACCTACAGGTTGACTAATTGGTGAGTATTATTTATCAGTATAAATATATATATGTTTAACAATTCTTTTAAGAAGCTTTTTTTCCTCTAGATTTTACTAAAAAATTACTTAGATGAACATGATTTGTAAACGCGTCGACAATTTAATACAAAAAAAAGCACCAGCTGAAT
>NZ_NUCO01000028.1:0-46093 GCF_002555445.1 Bacillus sp. AFS017336 | reverse complement strand
TTATGAGTAACACTTTTGCTTATTTGTGCTGTTTTACTTACTCCTGAGCCCTTTATGAGTTAAGATTTTTCATTTTTTCTCTACTTTTTTAACTCATGAACCCCTTATGAGTTAAGAATTTTCATATTTTCTCTACTTTTTTAACTCATGAACCCCTTATGAGTTAAGAATTTTCATTTTCCCTCTATTTTTTTAACTTCTAGATTTTATTACGAATTATTTTCTCTTATTAGATACTACTTCACTAATTACAATATACATACTTTCAACACCTTCATTAGTAGCTTCGAAGCTATACGCGTTTTCTTTCATGATGCCTAAACTATCGGCTTCTTTTGCTACATCAATATTTGCTCCCATAAAAATAAATTCCCAATCATCCTTTGATTGTTGCTGCTGAATAAGATTTTTCACTTTGCGATAAGTAAATTCCGTACTCGCATTTTCTAAGCCATCAGTTGTAATGACGAAGATTACTTTACCCGGTTGTTCCTCTTCATTACTTATTGATAATCTGTTACGAACATTCACTATAGTTTTTCCTACTGCATCTAAAAGTGCTGTAGTTCCTCTCACGAAATATTCTTTATCTGTCAATTTTACTTCTTTTGCATCAAGCTCATCCCATAAAACCTCATATTGATCATCAAAAAGCACAGTAGTTACTTTTGTTTCCTCATCAAAACTACATTGTTTTTTTATAAATGCATTAAACCCACCGATTGTATCACTTTCAAGCCCTGCCATCGAGCCACTTCTGTCTAGCAAAAAGATAATTTCTGTTTTATCGTTTATCATTTTGATCAGCCCCTTATTACTTGATGTTATAATTGTAACTGGATTGATTAGTGGATTGGTCGCCTGAAAAGCGACATTTTTGGAGGGAGATAAACAAATGATTAACCAAGAATTATTTCTTGAATTACTGATTTATGTAGACCGTCATTTTGAAGAAATGCTTTTTTGCTCAAATGAAATAGATCATATTGAAATTGAAGAGTTCATCACACAGAAACATAAACCAACTTTTAAAGAACTCTTGTTTAACTTTATTGATGAAAAAAACGTCAGCGATCCGTTCATCTATAAACGAGCAGGAATTGATCGAAAACATTTTTCAAAAATCCGTTCCAATCCGAATTATCTTCCTAAAAAAAATACAATTATTGCTTTATCGCTCGCACTTGAGCTAAATAAAATGGACATGGAAGAACTCTTAAATGCCGCTGGTTTCGCATTATCTAATAGTGATAAAAATGATTTAGTGATAAGATTTTGTGTAGAAAAGAAACTATATGATATCGATTTTATCAACGAAGCATTAAATCAACTGAATTTAAGCCCATTAATAAAATGAAACTAAAAAAAACATCTAGTCATACCATTTTCAAAAATGGCGGTATAGATGTTTTTCTAATGAGAATTTAGGAACTAACTTGATCTCTTCCATTATGCTTTGATTTATATAATGCTTGATCAGCATGTTTAATTAGCTTTTTAATATCTTCTTCACTTTCAGCAATTAGTGATGCCACACCTATGCTTAACGTTACTACCTTTTTTTCAGAATCTTCATGTTCAATCTTTAGTTTTTTTACATTTTTACATAAACGAATACCTATTTTCATTGCATCGTCAAGATTTGCTTTCGGTAACAAAATTGAAAATTCCTCTCCTCCATACCTTGCAACAATGCCTGACGAACTAGTCGTATCTGATTGCAGACATAATGCAATCTTCTTTAAGCATTCATCACCTTTTGGATGACCATATAAATCGTTATAATTTTTAAAATAATCTACATCAATCATTAATAAAGACATTGGTATTGAATTTTTATAAGACTTAGAACAATTATTAAAAAGTTGTTTATCAAAAAATCTACGATTATATAACCCAGTTAAACCGTCAACATTTGCAATGTTTTCCATCTTCTTTAATTTCATTTCAGTATTTCGTGTTTGATATGCGATAAAGTAGCTTAATAATAAAGCTGGCACAAACATTAAGATCCAATATCCCATTGTTTGAAGTAATCTTCCTAAAACAATCTCACCAATCGGCGCTAATACCCATTTATCGAATAAATAAAAACCATAACATCTTACAAGGATGATTAGAGGAGTTAGTATAAAAAAACGTTTCTTTTCCGACCATTTTTGATAATTCATTAAAAAACCTATTAATAAAATAATCAATAATAATGACGTATCTAATTTATAAGAATAACTATATCCATTAAAAAAATAAAACACGACTAAATCGAATAAAAACATCGTTATTAATGTAACATTCCCAAAAAAGATTGCTGCAATTTCTATACCCAGAGCTCTGATTTGTATATTCGTACCATGATCTGTGACAATTGGGAAATTGATTAGCACAATTGTCAACAAACTCAATAAAACTCCAATAATAAATTCATGTAACTTTGATTTCCCAGTTAACTTTTCCCTAGCTCCACCCCATAAAATAGAGGAAGTTAAATAAAAAAAACTAATAATAATCGTATAGGTAATAAAGATATTTTTAAAAAGCATATTCCCTCCAGGAATTACTTAAATAAAATTAGATTTATATTATTAAAGGAATACTCAACTTGCATTCTTACTTTATTTTTACGCATTATTATATTAACATACCTTCAAGTTTCTTTGTATACAATTTAAAAACAATTGAAATACCATTTTTTTCAAAATATAAATAGAAGCGTCTTTAGTCAACACTGACCACAAGACGCCTCTGTATTGCCCATCCCGAACTTAGTACTATTCAACAACTCCAGTATGAAGAATATCTAAATTAACCTTTACTTTTATTTTTGCGCTAGAATATTCTTTCTTCCATTTTTTCAAATTAAAGTTTCTTTGATGTGCTTCTAATTTTGAACCTAATCCAATTGGATCAATATTCTTTTCTTGAAGAAGCGAAATTAGCTCATTTGCATTTTTTTCAATATCCTTTCGAATAGCTTTAGTTAATTGTTTAATATGTTTTGGAAATATTATTGGTTTGTCACCAGTATATTCTTGAATTCTTGCATTCATATTCAGATAAATTGTAAATTCTGGTTTCCCTTTTTTGAGTTTAACAATATATTTACTTTTGGAAGTTAAATTATCAATTGCTACATATTCTCCGTCAATTTTGAACTGATGTAAGCCTTGTTTATAATCTTCCATCATCCCTTTAAAAATGAAGGCATATTTCCATGGTAAGATTGTAATGAGTTTATCCTGTTTAAATACAGCAATTCCAGTTAATTTAATTTTATCATTGACTATTTTTAAAACAGGTAAATATGCATCCTGCCCTACCTCAAAATATTGATAAATAAATGTTGCGAAATCCGTATAAGGAAAAGGTCCGGTCTGAGAATTATGTAGAAGTAAATCATACATATATAAAGCTATGTTTTCCTTTGAATATTGTTTTAATGAAAGTAAATCAACTGTTTCCCCATCTACTATTGCCAATTGTATAATATTTCCAACAGCTGGGTCACGATTAAACGTATCAATAATCGGGAATATCCCTTTTTTTGCTAATTCTAGACTAAAAGTAACGACTCGAAGCTGTCCTGATATTAGCCGGTACCTAATTTGACTATCTAGTCTTTCTCTTACTTTTTTTATCGTTTCTCCATTGGCAGAAGAAACACTAAACTCTGTCTGTCCTGTTGGTCGAAAGACTGGAAAAACAACAGTTCCTTTAATTTGTTTTGGTTTTACTAAGTCAAATCCAGTGGCTTCAATAATATTGAGTTGATTAACATTCGTAGATGGTACAAGTGAACAACCATTCAAACATAAAGTAATACAAATAATAACGATAGGAAGGGAATTTTTCATAGCGTTTTCCTAGACTTTGTAACGATAAAGATTATTGACAATAATGGTATGTAAACATAAAAAAGGTATAATGAAATTTTACTTGTATAATTAGTAAATGCATCTATTTGATAGCGAGTTTCAAGTAATTGACAAACAACAAGACTAATTATACTGATCAAGATTAATGCATACTTTTGCTTCCATTTAAAAATTAACTTTAATCCCCTACTTGTGCTCCATAATGATAAGGCTAAAATGGAAATAACTTTTATTAAGAAACTGGAAATTAATATATATTCAAATCTTTCTAAAAAAGGAAAATGGATTAACATGGCAATATATATTCTCGACCAGATTATATGTTGAATTTGTTTTTCACTTAAAAGTAAATATGTAGTTAATGCTGATAGTGTAAAAACTAATGTTGAAAAAGCAACTCCAAACTGAGCAAATTTTTGTGAGGTATTCCCATTTCGAATGAAAGGAAAAACCATTAGTAAAATTTCAAACCCTGCCATTGTATAAACTGTCTGCTTTGCTGCCAATAACAGATCTTTTAATGAGTGATCAAGAAAAGGTAATATATTATCCATATGGACATATTTATGTGGCAAATGAAACAACAAAGCATAAAGCAGTGCTGTAAAGATACCAGATAAAAAGGCAATTCCAACTACTACTCGAAATCCACCTGATATAATGTAATACAATAAAAATAAAATAATAGTAGCCAATACCCATGTTGCAAGAGTGGGAAACATCCAAACTTGAACGATTTCAATATATAATCTTAAAACAGAAATAGATAAAAGAAGATAATATACCATAATGATTAAGCTAAAGGTTGAACCGATAAAATTTCCAAACAATTGCTTATGAGCATCAATAATATCTCCTTTTGCCGCAATTAATAATTTATACATAAACCACACAACTACATGAACAATAAGTCCAGCAATTATTACACTAATCCACGCATCATAACCAGCATATTTTGCTATAATTCGTTGAAATCCTAAAACTCCTACTCCTATTTGAGAGCTTGTTATAATAAAAAATAGGAGATATGGTGATACTTGTTGTCTTCTATAAGTTGCCATGATTAAATCTCCTCATTTTTATTCATCAAAATCACTTGGTGGACCTGGCCGTTTACTATCATTTGTCGAGCGAAATAAACTAGCTGGTCTTAAAGTTGTTGGTCTCTTTTTTTGAACAGCAAATGGCAACCTAACCCATAAATCATACGCAGTCGTTTTTCTAAAAGGGTAAGCTCCAATATATGGTCTTCCTAAAGATGTTAATCGGAGTAAATGAGTTATTAAATAAATAAATCCCATAAATATCCCTAAAAGGCCAATTAATTGAGCCATTATGATCACAGGGAATTTAATAAATCGAATGGTATTGTTAAACTTATAAATTGCAGATGTGTATGAAGCAAGGGTCCCTAGCCCGACAAGAATTAAAAGAATATTACTCGTTAACTTTGCTTCAACAACAGCTTGCCCAATTACAATACCACCCACAATACCAAGTGTTTGCCCGATTTTTGATGGTAAACGTAGCCCCGCTTCCTTCACTAGCTCGATTGTAATTTCTAAAAATACCACCTCAATAATTGGCGGAAATGGCACGGATGCCCTTGAAAGTATTAATGATTCAAGTAAGCGAGGTGGAATCAATTCATAATGATAAGTCAAAATAGCAACATAAAAAGGCGTTATAAAGATCGAAAGTGCAAAACCGAACATTCTAAGCAATCGGAAAAATGTAGCAAGTACCCAATTGACATAATAATCTTCCATTGCAATGAAGGTTTCATCTATTAATGCAGGAGTCAGGAGCACATTTGGTGAGCCATCCACAATAATGACAATTTTCCCTTCAGTTAACCCTGCGACTGCACGATCAATTCTTTCAGTAGGAATCGATTGTGGAAAAATAGAATGTGTATTATCCCCGATCATAGATGAAATAAAAGAACTATCTGGAATATGATCATATTGGATATCATTAATCCGCTGGGTTACTGTATTAACATTTTCCTCATCAGCAATTTCGCTTAAATAGATCACCGCAACACCGGTTTTCGAAAATGTCCCTACCTTAAATTCCTTTATATGAAGATCAGAAATAGGTAATTTTTTTCGAATTAAATTTATGTTGATAACTAAATCTTCTACAAATCCAATCTGAGGACCTAAAGTAGTAGATTCCATTAAAGGTGGACCAATTGTTCTTGATATGTTGTTTGCAACATCAGCAAGTAAACACTCGGTTTTATTATCTCCGTACTGAATTGACACATAACCTTCAAGAAGCTTTTCGATTACGACAGAATTATCTGTGGTTACAATCAGTTGTTGAACCGGAATTTGAGATTTTAATTGTTGTAATGTTAGATTCTTTGTTAAATATGGAAGTACTTCCTCATGCATAATCTCAGACCTAATTAACGTCCGAAAAAAGTAGACGCGATAAACACTCTGATCTTCAACATCACTTGAAGTTGTAAAGGAAGTGAAATCATCTGATTTCGATAATTCTTCAATCCAATTTTTTTGAGAGGAATTCTCTTTCACACGATCATTATTATTTCTCATACTGTTCCCCTAATAGGTTTTATTTTATAATTTGAATCGAGAATGGAAATTATTCAATTTTATGGAAAAAAATAACATGACGGTTTTCTTACGCTGACTGTATATAAAAAAGAGGCTGTCCTAAGAGTTGTGGAACTGACTGGGCGGCACTTCTTTTCAGGTTTAAACCTGGATGTTGGAGAATGGAGGGTATCATAGGGTGTTTCTTATTTATAGTTGATTTTATTATCCATTTTTTTGAGTTATAGCAGATTACTCAATTTTTTTAGTCGGTCTAGTTAGAAATAGAGCAAACTTAGCATTTTCCTTTTATTAATAGCCACTTTTGACCAATTATTACGGTGAAATACACTATATACCCCTAACCGGTATAGGCAATATACTATCAAATTTAGAATTCTAAGAAATTTAATTGCAGATTCCCTATTTTTATTTGCAGATTCTGATCTCTTATTTGCACCTTCAACTGGTTTATTTGCAGTTCTCACATTCTTATTTGCACTTTCTTTAATACTACGTAAAAAAAGAGGCTGCCCGAATATGGACAGCCTCTACGTTTCACATCTGTTCATCAATTACCTCGTGATCTATTTAAAACTAAATTGACATATTTGCCACAAATTATTGTATACTTTTTGTATTGTTATTGTTTCTTAAAATTACAACACTACATTTGAAATTCAAAAAAATAAATACAACGTATCTAGAGTTTAATTAAAGAAATAAATGAATATAGGAAGGTGAACAAATTGCCCAATAATATTACGCTTGAACAAAAAGCATTTCTTGAAATAAAAAAAGCAATCATCGCAGGAAAATATCAACCTGGAACATATATTACTGAAGCAACTTTAGTAAATGATTTGGGCATGAGTAGAACTCCTATTCGAAGAGCACTTATGTCTTTAGAATCTTCCGGATTCATTAAACACTACGCTCATCAAGGTTCAATGGTCCAAAACATCCAAGTCACAATGATCGAGATGATTAATTTTATAGAATTTCGTTTATTTTTAGGAACTGGAAGTATTGAAAAAGCAAAAAGAAAACAGTTAGATTTTCCAATAGAAGAAATGCGAGAAAGCCTTACGAAAATGAAACTAGCAATTTTAGATGGAGAATCTGAATTATATTTTAATGAAGTAAATCATTTTAATAACTTAATCTTACAGCCCTCTCAAAATGATTTGATAATGGAAACGATGACTAAATTACTAAATAGATTTACTGCTGGTTCAATAAAATACTTTCAAATTAGGAAAAATTCCTTTTTGCAAACGTTAGCTGCTTATGAAGAATTAGTTTGCTATCTTGAAAAAAAGGAATTTGATGAAGCCAAAAACCTTTATAGTGACATTAAAAGGACGATCATAAATGATTTGTTATAAATTCAGCAAATTTCCCCTTACTCAGTTTCATAAAAAAATCCTAATCTACTCGATTTAGGATTTTTTTGCTTAAAAAGAAACTTTAAGTGAAATATTTTAATCATATAGCTTTATAATTGCATTTTTAATGTATACTAATGAATAGTATATTATAGGAAAATAGACAAGATTTTATTGAAATACATACACTATGTTATAGGAGAAACTACATGGCAAAGGAAAAAACATTAGAACAAATTGCATATGAAAAAATAAAAGATCTAATACTTTCAGGTGAGTATCCGACTGGCATGCACTTGAAAGAAACAGCACTTGTATCTGATTTACAAATGAGCAGAACACCGATTAGAAGAGCACTAGGTAGACTTGTATCCGAAGATTTTCTATCTCATAATAATTTTCATGGCACAACGGTAATGTATACTCATTTCACATTAAACGAAATCATTAATATGATTGAAATTCAGTGGTGCTTTGCAGTATTTTGTGTTGAAAAATCCGCAAGAAAGCATATAGCTTTTAATGTAAAACTACTAAGAGAAATAACAGCTTCGATGGAAAAAGCATTCAATGCGGATGATGCTTATCAATATCATCGATCATTAACCGAATTTTATAAAACATTTTTACTAAATTCTCAAAACAACCTAATTGTTGAGATGCTTGATCAATTATGGAAAAGATTTACCGAAGAAGCAACATCTTCAAATGTTTTTAATGTTAGAAAAAATAGAATTCCTCACACCATTGGTTTATATAATTCGATTATTGAGTGCGTCGAAAAATCAGAATTTGATAAAGCAAAAGAGATTTTTACACAACTTAAAGAAGAAGCATTTATTGATTTAATGTTCTAAAGCAAAAAACATCTAAAACTGTTAAAAGTTTTAGATGTTTTTATTAGCAACTCACTTGATCTCTTCCATTATGCTTTGATTTATATAATGCCAAATCGGCTTTTTTTATAAGCTTTTGATAATCTTGACTGTTTGTAGCTTTCAATGATGCTAGGCCAATACTTAATGTAACAATTTTTTTATCTGATTGCTCATGTTCGATTTCAAGATTTTTTATTAAATGACATAATCGATTTGCTATTATACTTGCATCTTCAAGCGTTGATTTTGGTAATAATATTGAAAACTCTTCCCCACCATATCGTGCACATAATCCTGATTTACATGCGACCTCTAACTGTAAAATAAACGCTATTTTTCTTAAGCATTCATCACCTTGCGGATGACCATAAAAATCATTGTATTTTTTAAAATAATCAACATCAATCATTAACAGGGTCATTTCTCTAGAACTTCGATAAGAATCATGCGCCGTTTTTAGTAATTTTTCATCAAAATATCTTCGATTATAAAGACCAGTTAATCCATCAATACTCGCCATGTTTTCCAATTTTTTTAATTTTGATTGTGTATTTCTAGTCTGATTAGCAATGTGAATACTAAGTAATAAAGCCGGTACAAACATGATCATCCAATAACAAATGGTATGAATTAATCTTTGTAAATCAATCGCACCGATAGGAGGATAAATCCATTTATCTAATAAATAGAAACCACAAATTTTTAAAATAACAATAAACGGAAAAATGATTGCAATTCGATTTTTTTCTTTCCATTTTGTTTTGTTCATCCAAATACCAATTATTAATATAGAAAAAAGCGAGAAAAAATCTACTAGGAATGTTAAATTAAATCCGATAATTAGACAAAACCATATGATATTACATAAAAATAAACTAATTAATGTTGTACTTCCAAAAAAGATCGCTGCAATTACTGTGGCTAAAGTTTTAATTTGTACATTAGTCCCATTATTTGTCATGATTGGAAAATAGATCAGAATAACTGTTAACAGACTTAATAAAATACCGATTAAAATGTCTTGAAACCGCAAGCTACCTTTAATTCTTTTTCTAGTCTCACCCCATAAAATAGAAGATGTTAAATAGAAAAAACTAATTATGATCGTGTAAGTAATAAGTATATTTTTTACAATCATCTTCCATTAACCTTCCTTTTTCAGGAATAATAAATAAAGCAGTAACTTTCGTATATTCAATAAATAGGCTTATGACATTATCAATACCATGACCATAATTTCATCTTAGAATTCACTTCTATTTTATATATTAGCATAATAACCACTAATTTCGTATAGAATTTTTATACAAAATAAAAACATATTTTCCCTACTGGTTAAATTATTAACATATTACGAACAATAAGAATAAAAATTACTTAGATCACCTTGCGACTATTCATTTAACAAAATTGGAAATATAAAACATAGCAAATTAAGAAATTCATTGTATACTTTATGTATAATATTTGTTTATTGTTAAATCAATTGGTGAGCACGTTGGTTCATGATCATAACAGAGTGTAAAATCAACACTCTCGCTTTGTTTCGTAAAAATTAAATTTAGGATGGTGAGTAATTTGCCTAATACTATAACACTTGAACAAAAAGCTTATGAAGAAATAAAAAAATTAATCATTCAAGGTAAATATGCTCCAGGAACTTATATGACTGAAGCCGCACTTGTGAAAGATTTGGGCATGAGCCGAACGCCAATTCGAAGAGCTCTAGTTAAATTAGAAACAACTGGCTTTGTTAAACATCATACGAACCAAGGATCTATGGTACAGAGTATCCAAATTACGATGATTGAAATTGTAAACTTCTTAGAATTCCGTTTATTTTTAGGGATTGGAAGTATTGAAAAAGCAAAAAGAAAAATACTTGATTTCCCAATCACTGAAATGCATGATTGTATTCAAGAAATGAAAACGGCTGTTACAGAAGAGGAGCATGATTTATATTATTTAGAAGCAAATCATTTTCATAATCTAATTTTACGTACAAGCCAAAATGATTTAATGATGGAAACAATCGATAATTTACAAAAAAGATTTGAAATAATTTCTAGCAAATATTATTCACATCGAAAAATCACAGTTGAAACACATATTAAAAAGTATGAAGAATTAACTAGATTATTTGAAGAGAAACAGTATGATCTAGCATTAGATTTGTACAATGAAATTATAAAAGAAATTATTCAATCTTTATTTTAGTTAAACCAAAAAGCCTGATTCTCTTTTTTGAGAATCAGGCTTTTCATGTTTTTTTAAAGTAATGCCCTTAGGCTGTTACGTCACGTTTAGAAAATACAACTAATGCTAATCCTAAGAAAACCACGAAGTAAACTACTAGCATAATTAATGAAAATGACATTGTCATTCCTTTTACTAGCGGAGTTCCGTTGATGTATTGCATTAAATCTGTGTTTGCAAATAGGATAAATTTTGTCCAATCAAAGAAACCAGCTAAAATATTTGTTACCGTACTACCAACTGTTAATAAAAGGATTGAAATACCGATTGCAATTGTATTATTTCTAAACACAGTTGATACCAT
Source organism: Bacillus sp. AFS017336 (assembly GCF_002555445.1). NCBI lineage: Bacteria > Bacillati > Bacillota > Bacilli > Caryophanales > Bacillaceae > Bacillus > Bacillus sp. AFS017336. Next base: position 34,828 of record NZ_NUCO01000028.1, on the reverse strand, counting down.
GAATGCCATTGTAGCTAGCATAAATGTTTCGATAAAACTCATTAAATATCGCTTTGCAGAATAAACTAGTCTACTTTGTTCTTCCACATGGCCATTGACATATGCTAAATATGAATTATCCCCACTACCAGGTCCGAATAGAATTAAGCCTAGTACGCTAGAAACAATAAATAAAATAAATAACATTGCAAAACCAAATAGAATACTAGTTAAATATTTTGACATAATGATTTTAGTTCTAGAAAACGGGCGAATAAGTAATAGTTTAATTGTTCCCCAATTAAATTCACTTGCGACAATATTAGCAGAAACGATAATCGTAAATAATCCTACTAAAATAATTAATCCTGATGAAGTCTCCATAAAAGTCCACACACTTGATTTTTCATCAGGTGAAATATTATGCTCAATGCGATATTCATTTAATGCAATTGATCGTTCTAAGAACGGTCTTGTAATATCATTTTTATCACTTATACTTTTTAATTCTTTTTTATCTTTTGCAGTCTCTTCTTGTAATGTTTTCTTCCAATTCTGATCTGCGCTTTGCTCTACTTTATTGTCGTTATATTTTATAATTGCACCGGTTACACCTACAAGTAAAATAACAAGAGCAACCATCACAATTGTTCCTGGTCTTTTAATAATCTTTATCCATTCATTTTGAATCAATTTTAACATGTTTTAAGTTCCTTTCTTTTTGAATTTCTCAACTAGTTAACGAGACTTCTAAAGCTTGTTAAACATTCGTGATTTCTAAGAAACGATCTTCCAATGTTTTTGCATTTGCCTTAAATCCATATACACGAATACGGTTTTCTACTAATAATTCAATGACATTCGGTACATCTTCTCTTGTTAATTCAATATGTATTTCTCCATCAACAACATTAGCGTTATGTTTAGTAAGAACTTTAAGTGCTGCTTCACTATTATTCACTTCAATTGAGTAAGTTTGCACATCTTCAGTTGTAAGCTCTGTTACTGTTTGTACATCTATTAGCTTACCTTGCTGAATAATCCCAATTCGGTCACACATCATTTCCATTTCTGCTAATAAGTGACTTGATACGATAATAGCCATGCCTCTTTTTTTCGTAAGTAGCTGCAAGTGATCTCTCATTTCTCGGATACCTGCTGGATCTAGTCCATTCGTTGGTTCATCAAGAATTAAAACTTTTGGATCATGCAATAAACATTGAGCTAAACCAAGTCGCTGTCTCATACCTAGTGAATAGGTTTTAACTTTTTGACGGATTGCCCCAGTTAAGCCTACTAGCTCAACAACCTCATCAATTTTCTCTTTTGAAACATTCTTATTCATTCGAGCATATTGCATTAAATTATCATAGCCGCTTAGAAACTTATACAACTCTGGATTTTCTACAATCGCACCTACATGCTTAATTGCATCCTCAAAGTTAGACTTAATACTATGACCATCAATCACAACGTCACCTTCAGAAATAGCCATTAAACCGACCATCATCCTAATTGTCGTTGTCTTACCAGCACCATTTGGCCCTAAAAATCCAAAAACTTCGCCTTCAAAAATATCAAAGCTTAAATCAGAAACAATTTTCTTCCCTCTGATTTCTTTTGATAAGTTCTTAATTTGCACAATTGAATTCTTCATTTCATCCTCCTTATTTCCAATATTTTCTAAATTCCTAATTATATTTTAACAAAATAATCACTTAAACAAAACAGTCTAAAGTCTGAATTTGTTAAAAGGTGGAAGATATTGTTACAAAAACATGAAAATTATTACATATTTCATTGTTTTATGACATCTTTCAGAATTATTTTAATGTGAAGAATAAATTGACGGACAGTAAATACAGAGAAGATTAACTCTATAATTTCATGTGAAAATTATTGTAAAATGTAGATCCGTTTGAAAGTTTCATCGAACAAAAATATGAAAAGAAATAAAGAATACTTATTAAGTTACTTAGGTAGCATTTCATATTTAATTTTTACTATTATAAGAATCCATATAAGTACATAGGTACTAAATAAAAAAATAGCCTTATCCCTCAATGGAATTGGGGTAAGGCTATTTTCTAGGAAATAAAATTTGGTTACCTACTAGTCATATTTGCTAAAATTTTATACTTCTTATGACTAATTACTGTGTGATCATGATCGTAATAATTTCGGTGGTTTCGATCTTTTCTCATATCTACGATTACAGAATTTGAAAGAACTTTTGTTACGATTCCTTTTACTAAATTCGGAATGATCTTGTCAAGATTGTCTTTTTTTGGCGTAAATTCAATTTCGTCGCCTGGTTTTACATAGTATTTATTCATCGTTATGATTAGTTTATTATTTTCGCACATTTGTTTATCACCTTTTTTATTCTATTTTATTCAATATTACAAAAATATCAGAATATTCAAAAGTGAATTGGATACTAGATTATATTGTGACTCTGTACCTATAAATTAATCTGATAGTATTAGTTGATTAATGCTTTATTCGTTAATGTGGATTTATTTATAGGATTACGATTGAGAAACGTAGAGAATAAGGAAACAGTGTTTAAATATTTCTAAACTAATTCTATAATAAAAAGACAGTAGGCATACTCATTATATCGAGTATGCCTACTGTCTTTGCCCTTAGCTACTACTGAAGCAAAGTTTGATTCATTACCCTTTAGGCAAAAACCCTAAAGTAGATTCCCTTTTAACTAGCGCTACTTCTAACTGATATTCTTCCACGTCATCTGTCACTTCTATTAAATTGATTAATTTATTTGTTGCAGCGACGCCGATTCGATAAATTGGTTGTACAATTGTACTCAATTCGGGTTCGACCATTTCAGTTATTTTAATTCCATCGAATCCAATAATGGCTATGTCAGTTGGAACGTTGATATTTAAAATTTTTAATGCTTTTAAAGAGCCTATTGCCATTAAATCATTTGCAAGAAATATACCATCTACGTCTGGATGATCCTCAAGCAAACGTTGAGTTAATTGCTTGCCACTTTCCATCGCAAAATCTCCTTGGTAAACAATTGGTTCTTGTATTGGAAAATACTTTTGCAAAGTATCTTGATATCCCCGAAGCCGGTCAATCGCAGGAATAAAAACACCAGGGCCACTGATATGAGCAATTTTTTTGCATCCAAGTTCATACAAATGTTCGACAGCCATTATGGCTCCTTTATAATTATCGACACCTACTGAGTTTGCAGTATGTGTATCAACAGCACGGTCTACTCTAACAAATGGAATTTGTAAATTCTGTAAGCTTTTTAAGATTTCTTCATTGAATTCAAATGAAGCCAACACAAAACCATCGATATACCTACTTTGAAACTCCTTCCAAAACTTAGGGTTCTTTAGATCATCATTATTTGAATTAACTAGTATTAGGCTATACCCTTTTAATTTAGCAACTTCTTCTATTGCAACAACCAATTCTGGAAAGAACGGGTTTGAAATGTCAGGAATAATTAAGGCAATTGTTTTCGATTTTTGCTTCGCAAGTCCTCTAGCAATCTCGTTTGGTTTATAATCAAGTTTTTTCATAACTACTTTAATTTTTTGTTCGGTTTCCGGACTAATATAGCTTATGTTATTTATATATCTAGATACCGTAGCTACAGAAACACCCGCTTCTTTTGCGACATCCCGTATCGTCGCTTTCTTATTTTTCACTAGATTATACTCCCCTAAAATAGAACAGATTTTCTCATATGTATTATATTCTTATTCTGATTCGATTAATCGTTTTACTGTTTCAGTAATTGTTAATCCCTTTAAATGCGGAACACAGAAGCCCTTTATTGGATCAACACTATCTACCCAACTTTTCGAAATTGATTCCATTCCATTCATTGCGCCTGCCAATGCACCAACCATTGCAGGCATGCTGTCGGCTTGTTTTGGTAACATAAGTGAGAGCATGATACTCTTTTCAAAATTTCCTTCTGTAGCAAGAATTATAGCATAGGCAACCGCTAAAGTCTCAGGGGCAATATTTCCATAATTATAAATTGAGTTAACTAGTTGGGTATTCCAAAGAGGCATAGCAGCAAATGCATCGTTATTAGTTGATTCCAAAATCGAAATTGCTTGGTTTACTTTTCTACTTAACCATGTATTTTCAGGGATTTGTTTTAATCCTTCATCAACAATTTCCTTCGCTGAGGCACCATCAATTGCAAGTGCAATACTTGCTGCCATTGCCTTTGCAGCGTATACTCCATCTTCCGCATTTGTGATTGATGCCATTTTTTCCGATACAATTGCAGCTTTATTTGGGTCGCCATGGAATTTAATTCCGATTGGTACTGCTCTCGCTACAGCCCCATCATCAAAATGATGCGGATTGTCATTCCCTGTTGCAGGAGATATTAAACCCTTTTTAATATTTTCAATGGAAGCTCTCTCACTAATTCCACTCCATATTTCATGTTCATGATGAACGACAAGCTTTTTCCATTGTTCAAGGAATTCTACTTCATTGAAATGAGATGATTCAAGTAACATAAGCGCAGAAATCATAGCAAATTCAGTATCATCTGTCCCAGAAAAGTCTAAAATACTTTCATCCATTGCATGAGTGAATGGCAACGAAAATTTGTTAATTTTATATTCATCAGTCTGTTTACTAAAGTCCCAAAGACGATTTCTTCTTCTTGTTGGTAAAACGGTGGTTCGATGGTACATTGCTGGAAACCCTAATGAATCTCCAATTGCAAGCCCTAAAAAAGCTCCACATGATTTACTATATAATGTTTGGTAATTCATTATAATCCCCTCCCAGCAATGACATCTGTGAACCTCTCACTTAAATCACGTATATCAATTCCTCTTGTTTTCTTAACACATACTCCCTTAATAACATTAATTCTACTTTTCCAATCTTCCGGAATAACGCTTGAACCGTTTAATGCCCCTGATAATGCACCATTCATTGAGGCAATCGTATCTGAATCTCTGCCAATATTTGTTCCACCTAAAACTGCTTGTATGTAATCTCCCTTTGATGCAGCAAATATACCATATGCTAAAGCTGTAGCCTCAGGAGCAACGTCTGCCCAAGGATAATAGAAAATTGAAACTTTATTATAGAGCTCTTCCATTGCCTCTTGTACATTAGAATATTTCATCCCAATATTTACTGCTTCATCTATTTTTCGATAAGACCATGAATCTTTTGGTAATACGTCTAGGCCAGTCTGAATTACCTTTTCAAAGGAATCACCTGTCATAGCATAAGCAACACTAGCAGCAATTGCCATTCCACAATAGACGCCGTCTCTGTCATGACTAATTCTTGCCTCAATTTCTGCTATTTTTGCAGCTTTTTCTGGGTCACCAGCAAAATAAACACCTACTGGAGCTATTCTCATGGCTACACCATCACTCCACATTTCATGATTATCCATACCAGAATAAGGAGCAACAAGTCCTTTTCTTAAATTAAAAATAGCATCAACTTCGCTAAAACCTCCACCTTTAAATCCACCATTTTGGTCTAATAAGTATTGGCTCCATTCATTTGTCATATCTTGATAAGTTAAATTCTCACCATATTTTAGTAAAATTAGAGAAGTTAACATCGAGTATTCTGTATCATCTGTCCCAACAGGATCGTTTGAAATAAAACCATCCACCCATTTGTATTTCTCCCTTATTCCTTCTAGTGTCATTCCCTCAGTTGGCGCACCAAGTGCATCACCAACTGAAAGACCAATTAGACATCCGTATACTTTATCGTAAATTTCTTTCCGATTCATACTATTCACCTCATTTAATTAATCAAACAATGTGATTGACTGTATTATAAAAGGCAGCTTTCGCTACCTTTCATAAACATCATCTTTATAATTCCTTCACAGAAAAATTAGATATGATCGATTCCCCTTGTTCTAACATTGCGAATCCGATCATTCCTCGATTAAATCGATTATGCTCAAATAAGAGAATTGATTCATTATTAATAGAAAAGCAGATTTCATTTCCTTTGCATTTCAATTCAAACTGATACTCTTCATCATGCTTCCACTCATATGGAATAGAGTGTATACGCTCAATTCCAAAATCGTTCGAAATTAATGAAACTTGATTTTCCCCATCAAAACCGACTTGGTAATGGCGCTCTACTCCAGATGCTCTAAATAGTAGATTGTGAGAGTTACCTTTCTTCGGTAAAATGAATGCATTCATGATTACATCTTTTGTATAATAGTTTCCTGTGAATGAAGCACAGTCTGTTAAACTACTAACTCTCATTTTTCCGTTCTCTAATGTCCACTCACCTCGATGATGAGAAAAAGGAGTTACGCTAAGAAATTCAATTGCTTGTTTTGAAAAATCAATTTCATAGCAAGACTTTCCAAAAATCCTAAATTCATCAATATATAATTTACCAAATGCTCTTTTTGTTAGTTCTGACGGACTTTCGATAATAAATCCTACTTCATCAATTAAATCCCCATCAGTATCTGGAACGACAAATTCAACTCGATTCCATTCATCATTTGTAAGTTTAATAGAATTCAGTTTTACAGTCTCTTTGGAATAAGTATTTCGAATATAAGGTGTTAAGATAAAGTCCTCACCTTGAATTTTATCGGAATAGATTTTTAAAGAAACGCTTTGTCCACTATAAATCTGAGGTGCAAAAGTTGGCTTATATTTTTCATCATTAAATTCTTCTCTTCGGTAGAAAGGTTTATAGAAAACTTTACTACTTTCACCTTTAATCATTCGATCGATAAAGATTTCTAGTGAACCTTTGCTTTGGTACCCATTGTCAGAATTATGTCTTAAGAATGTTTTAAAAGGGAAATCAGTTCTGAATCCATGTGTAGATCCTGGTAATGTGAAATCAAAATAAATTTCTTCTTCTCGATAGCTATTTAATAATTCAACAGGTGGCTCCTGATTTGCCATCTTGTAGCCTAATAGTGCAAGAGATTTAGAGAATGTAGGGATATCTAAAATATTTAAATAACCAGAAACACTTGATGTGGCGATAAAATCATTAATCGGTTTTCGATAACGATCTGCTATTCCGCTGGTTCCAGTGAAAACACCTAAAATTGTTCCAACATTTCCAGCATTACAGTCTGTATCCCATCCACACATCGTTGCAATCTCAATTGTTCTTGCAAAGTCGCCATTTCCATAAAGTAACGATAAGATACACACACCCGCATTTGGTATAATATGGCAGATACCTGGGTATTTGTCATATCCCCATTCGTCCTCAAGATATTGACGACAAAGGCGGAAATCGTTAGGCACTTGCTCATGAAAATCTAGAACTGCTCTAACAACTAGAGCATAAGTAGATTCTTCCGGAATCTCTTTTAAGCCAGCTTCAATAATCTCTTCGATCGATTTTGCAGAAAATGCTTGAGCGATACATGCGGCAATAAATCTCGCACCAAATAATCCATTTTTATCATGTGAAACGCTTGCTGCAATTTCAGCATAATCAGCTGCTTTTTTAGAATTATTAGGAAACAGTAATCCCCAACTATCAACAAATATTTGCCCGCCAATTTGCTCTGCAAGGACAATTCCATTTACTTCAGAAGATCCAGATTTCGGCGCAGATATACCTTTTTTCAAATTATTATAGGCAGTATGCTCCGTGCTAATCCCTTCACCGCCCCACCAAAACATCCCGATTCCTTCACGTGTATAGTTTAACCAAGCTCGACCTACATCTTCTGGTGTTAATTCACGATCTTTCGCATCATCTAATAATGCACGAAGGAAAAATACTGGACCGTTGGCATCATCATCAGCAGAAAAAGTTTTGTAGTCCTTTATATAGCCTTTAATATCACCGTAAACATCTTGAATGATTTCTGGTGTCCACTCTGTTGGTTCAACCGGTGCACCAAGTCGGATTCCAGCATTCATTCCTAAAAATCCAGCATAAACCTTTTCTAAATAATCATTCGAAATCATCTCTTTCACTCCACTTCCGGGTTACCCTTTTCCTCAAAAGAATCTTTTTCTTTGTTCATTAATATGTAAATCTTGCAATATAATCTCTTTTGCAACTTCAGCAAACGTATCGGATAAATGAAGTAGATTCATCTTGTTTGTTGACTCTAAGATTTGAATATCTTCTTGTTCGATAACACTATAACCATACTTAGCTCCAAGAATTACCCCAATCATCACACCAATGGAATCAGTATCACGCCCTGAATTAATACCGTCATAAATAGATTTATAGAATTCTCCATTATTTAAAACAATAAATGCCAGTGCCATTGGTAGTTCTTCAATTGAAAATAACCTACTTGGTGTATAGTGATTTGATGGGATTCCGACCTTTTCTATTTTGCGATGAACATCATCCATCATTGGTGAAAACTTCACGAGAATACTTTGGAATGTCTCGATAACTTGATCCATATCTGCCTGATCTACTCGTAGTTTTCTTGCAGCTTCTGTTAATTCAATAATCGCTTGTTTTGTGCCGTCTTTCGCATATTGAATCGCCGTCTCAACAATTTCATCAATGCTTACATTTTCTTCAAAAGCCTTTGCCACACATGCAGACAAAACCCCTGCTGCCTCAAGTCCATAACTACTTTGATGTCCCATAGCAAAAAGGATTGCTTCATCATAAGCTGCTTTTGGATTACCTGCATTAACTACACCAATTGGAGCAATGTACATGGCTGCTCCACAATTAATCATATTTCCAATGCCACCTTCTCTTGGCTCACAATTAGCCAAAACATGTCGCATGAATATATATTTTTCAGGATAAAACAAACGATCAATAATTAATGCTTCACGACCAAATTCAGGAATATATGTTTTTTTAAAGGCAATTTCTTTCACGAATTCATTCCCAACATCATAGGCATCAAGATGTCTTTTTTCCTTTAAATAAACATTAATTAAAGCTGCGGTCATCAAGGTATCGTCTGTTACGATACCTTGTCCACGCATTTTACCAAGTGTTACATCAAGTGGAGCGTCTTCTTTATACCATCTAGTATTCAATGACTCTACTCGTTTATATTTCTCTTTTATTTCTTTATAGGTAAGCTTTTCAATCGGTGCCCCAAGTGCGTCACCTAAGGCTGTCGAAAGAATAATACCTCTTACACGATCCTTAAACGAAACCATATTAAGCACTCCTTACTTTATTTTGTCATTTGCATATTTAGTAAGCTCATCTCCACCAGCTTTTTTCCATTCTTTCACAAACTTGTCGAAGTCACTTACTGGACGCTTTCCTGTGATAATATCCGATGCGTATTCTTTATAAAGGTTTTCCATCGCATCCCAGTTAGCAACAAATTTCTCTGGTAAAATAAAGGTATTATCTTCAGAATAGGCTTGTTGAACCATTTCTTGAGATTTTAAAGCAGGCTCACTTAATAATGGTGTTTTTAATGGTTGTTCTGTTTTAAAATCTGTTGGTTCCCAATATCTAGCAAACCACTCACTATAATATTTATCAGTTAATGCAATTTGTCCGTTTTCAATCTTGTATTCTTCATTTTCAAATCCTAGACGATCAAGCATTTGACCTTTTGGACTTGCTAAGTAATCCAATACTTTGAAAACTAAATCTTTATGTTTTGATTGAGAAGAAATAGCATATCCACGTGACTCTTTTGTTATATCTGTTCCACCAAAGCCTTGGTAAATTCCTTTTGCAGCAGGTAAAACTTCTAATTCAGCTTGCTTGCCATTCACTTGAGTCATTTTACTGTTGTATAAATCGATTACTTTACCGTTTGTTCCAGTAATGATTGCAGCATCGCCATCATAGAATGCTTTCTCTTTTGTATCCCATTGTTTTGTTAAATATTGCGGATCAAGAATGCCATCTTTATAAAGTTTGCTATAGTAAGCTAGTAATTCTTTTTCATTATTTGATACTTTCGAATAAACATATGTTCCATCACTATTTTTTAACCAAGTTTGATTGATCCCAAATGCCATTTTAAAAATAGAATCTAGTTCTGCAATATCTCCTGCAGCCGTAAGTCCGTAAGCTGGTTTTTTACCACCACCTGGGTGCTTCGTAACTAATTCTTTTAAGAACGCATAATAATTATCCGTTGTTGGATTTGCCATTAATGCTTGTGCGCTAGTCATTTTATCAAACCAGTCTTTTCTAATAACCGGTGTCTTTTGGTCAAGTGGTTTAATCCATAACAAGTAAGGATAGTTGTTTAATCTTTTTTCGTCATACGGTTGAAGCATGTTTTTAATATTCTTCGATTGATCAATATATGGTGTTAGTTTTTCTAATAAATTTTGTTGAGAAATCTGTTGGTCTCCACCTTGGAAGTAGATTAAATCAGGAATATCTCCACCAGTTAATAATAGATTTAATTTTTCAGCATAATCTCCTTGAGGAACTTCTACTAGTTTAAATTTTACGTTTAAGTTTTCATCTCTTTTTAAAGCTTTTTCTAATTCATTGTAATATTTTATTGATGCAGGATTAGATGGCGAATCATCTTTTGCAACAACTCGAATTATTGTCTTCCCATCCGCTGTTTTATCATTTGCATTCGTTTCCTTGTCGTTTGAACAAGCAGCAGTTGTAAATACTAGTAGTGCACTAAAAATTAACATAAGTAATTTCTTCATTTTTTTACCCCCACATAAATTTTAAGTTTTTTTGACCAATTAACTTGTTTAACCATTAGTCTTTTACTCCACCTTCAAGCGCACCCTTTGCATAATACTTTAAGATTAGTGGGTACAGTATTAATAAAGGAATCATTGAAATGATGATTGTTCCGGCTTGTAGAGAAGAAAAATCTAGATTAGCAATTTGTTTATATGACCCACCAGTCAAACTCCCTAGCATTGAAGTATTATCCCTCATCACTACAAATTGTCGAAGCACAACTTGTAATGGCCATTTATGTGGATCTGTAATATAAATAGTAGCTCTGAAATATTCATTCCAGTGATAAACTCCATAGAATAATCCAAGAGTAGCAAGTGCTGGCTTTGATAGAGGTAGCATGATTTTCGTAAAAATTCTAAAATGCCCTGCTCCATCAATTCTAGCAGCCTCTAATATACTATCTGGTACATCTTCAAAGAATCTCATTAAAATAAACAAATAGAATACATTAATTGCCTTGTATAGAATTAAAGAAGAGTAAGTATTAAGTAATCCTAAATTTTTAATTAATAAAAATTCTGGAATCAATCCTGGTTCAAAAACCATTAGAATAATAAGGAAAACCATTATAACTTTTTTTCCTACAAAGTTCGTTCTAGCTAGCACATAGGCTGCCATTGCAGTTAAAAATAGATTTAGCGCAGTTCCAATAACCGTTATTAAAAATGTGTTAAAAATACTTCGTAAAATAAGTGGATTTGAAAGCAATATTTTATAATTAATTAAAGAAAATCCTTCTGGCAAAATACTTAACCCTTTTAATTTATGAACTTTTAAAGGGTCAGAAAGAGACATTGCCAGTAAGTTCAAGATCGGTATTAATATCGATAAAGATATTAAAATTAACACTAGATAGATGGCTATTTTTATCCAATTAACTTTCTTCAAAACCTACACCTCCCTATTACCAAACACCCTTACCTGAAATCCTTTTTGAGATAAAATGTGTTCCGAGAATTAAAACTACTCCAATAACACCCTTAAATAAACTAGCCGCTGTTGCATAAGAGTATTGAGCATTTAAAATACCAATTCTATAAACATATGTATCTAGAATATCAACGACACTAATTACGGAATCATTTATCATGTTAAACACTTGATCGAAACCAGCGTTCAAAAAGAATCCTAAATTTAAGATAAACACCGTTACGATCGTACTTGTAAGTTCCGGTAGAGTGATATATCTCATTTGTTGTAAACTAGATGCCCCGTCCATACGAGCAGCTTCATATAGTGATGGGCTTATTTTCATGATTGCTGCTAAGTAAAGAATGGAGTCCCATCCAGAAGAACGCCACATTTCTGAAAAAACTAAAACCCAGCGAATATGACTTTTACTAGTCATAAAATCAACGGATGGTAGATGGAAAAAGTGACGTATAACATTTACGCCTCCATCAGTTGGATTTAAAAGACTAATCCATATACCAGCAATTACAACCCATGAAAGAAAGTGCGGTAAATAAATGATAGATTGTACGTACTTTCTAAAAGGCCCAGTTCGAACCTCGTTAATTAACAATGATAATATAATTGGAATCGGAAAAATGAAGATGATCTTCATTGAGCTAATAATGACCGTATTTTTTAATACATCCAAGAAAGCTGGTGAGTTGAATAAAAGTTTAAAATGCTTTAAACCAACCCAAACATTGTCACCAATGATCCGATAATCCTGAAAGGCAAGCTTCATCCCTAGCAATGGAATTACATTAAATATAAAGAAATAAACAATTGCAGGAAGAAGCATTAAATAGATGACCCAATCTTTTTTAATTTTCGATAGCGTGGTCTTCACCTTCATGTTTCAACTCCTCTTTCCATAAAAGGTCTACTTCACTTCGATATGGCATACCGGTTTGAGCACCTTTTTTTGTAACAGATAATCCAGCTACAATCGTACCGAATCGAATACTGTCATAAAGATTTTTCTCCTCTGAAACTGCTACTGCAAACGCTCCGGAAAATGAATCGCCTGCACCAGTTGTATCAACAGGTTGTACTTTTATAGCTGGCACACGAACAATTTCTTGTCCATCATAATAAACAACACCATCCGTACCACATGTAATAATTAATTGATTTGGATAGTTGATCAGTAACTCTTCCATTGGAAGCTTACTATCAAAAACGATTTCATACTCGTGTTCATTTGGTGTTAAATAAGTAATCTTTTCAAATAAATGTGCCTTAATTTTATGCGCAGGGGCCGGGTTAACGATTATTATTTTTCCTTTTTCATGTAGAATAGGAATTAAATACTCCATTAACACGATTGGCGTTTCCATTTGGAATAAAACAACATCATACGTAAGCAATCCGTCTAAAACTCTATTAATATAGCTAACATCTGTAAAATCATTAGCCCCAGGTACAACTAGAATTCGATTCTCGCTATTACAAATTTCTATAAATGCTACACCAGTATGGCTTCCTTCAACTAGATTTAAATTTTTTATATCTAACGTTTCGTTTTTCATATTTTCGATAAAGATTTCGCTAATCTCATCTTTACCAACTGAGCCAAATAAAGCTACTTCAGCACCTAATCGGGAAGCGGCTACAGCCTGATTAGCACCTTTACCTCCTACCGATAAAAAGAATTGATTCCCTAAAAGCGTTTCACCTATTTCAGGTAACTTTTCTGCTTCAACAAAATAGTCCATATTAATACTACCTACAACTGCAATCTTCCTCACTAGTCATCTCCGCCTCATCAAAAGTAATCTTCATTAGCGGTGCATGTTGTTGCGCACCATATACATCTCTGTCTCCTACACTTCCTGAAGAGACTTCTCTTTCAATCGTAATTTTGATTCCCAATGCTTGGTCAAAGAAAACAAGATGGTGAACCTGTTCTTTACGTAAATTATATAAATGACAAATTGTCTGTTTCGTAATCTTGCCTGAGTTTTTAACTAGTTGATAAACTCGTTCTGAATCAAATAAAATGTCCAATGTGACTTCAAAAGGACCTGAATTTTTACTTCTAAGTACTTTTGCTAAATCAAATAATGTAACCATTACTCTGCCCTCCTACAAGTACTCAACTTGAAACGGATTATCATTAATTTCCATTAAATGATAGATAGAAAACTCGTATACCGCCCCAAATTCAACATCACTTGGTGCAAATGGAAATGCTAGATTTCCCGCAGTCGACTTGCGCTTTTCATAGCCAAAGTGTAGAAAAGTTGATCTGACTGTTGCACATATACTATTTGCTAGTTCTTGAGTCTTGGCGATTACTTCAAATAACACACCAATTTCATGGCCTTTAAATGTTTCGATTTCTTTTGAGCCAAGAACCGCGTCAATTCCATAATTTAAAAAGTTAATTTTGTAATCGTTTCGGTCAATTTCAGGATAATATTCAAATACTTGTTCCTTTACTCGATCCTCAATTTCATGAATATTTTCAATTAAAATTGGATCCCTGATCCCTGCCATAACAAATGTCCGATATGCAGTCTTTTTTGCACCTTCGAGTTTAATAAATGTAGTATCTTCAGGAATGAATCGGCTATTCGTAACTTCTACAACGCCATTTCCAGCATCATGAAACTCACAATCACTTAAATCTAGTCTAAATCCAGGCCCATGTAATAAGTATGGATGTTCTTTCTCATAAAAAGTATGAGCTGCCACACTAATCGGCGTACATTTTCGTAATGGATTTAATGATTCGACTGTGAATGAATCATCCTTTAAAACTCCTAGAATACTATCCTTTGTCGTTCCAGGTTCCGCACATAATGCACCACATTCTAAAATCTTTCCTAAATGATAAGCTAGTCCTGGGTCTTTTTGATGATAAATTCCAATCGCTGCAAATGGCGATGGATCATAAGCCCGGCCGCATATGATAATATCACTATCATTTTCTAATGCTTCTAAAATTGGTTCGTGTCCCATTTGAGCAACAATTTGAATTGTTTCTTGAATCGTCTCTTCATCTAGTTCAGGGATATTCTTAGTTAAAGGTTTAATTTTATGAGCACGATTTGCCTCAATAATTTCCTCTTGTGTAAAATCAGCCCAAATTACCGCAACCTTAGCGCTTAATTCTTTCTCTTTTAATATCTTTTTTATGATTGAAATCGTTGATTCTACATGTGGGCGCGCTCCCGCTCCACCAGCAGATCCAATAATAATAGGAATTTTTCTTGGAACACCATTTGTTATGATTAATTCTAAATCCTTCATTAATGCCCGTTCACTTACGATCGAAACACCTGCACCTAATTTATGAGGGCCGGCATCCGTAGACCCAGCATCAACAACGATTCCATGTATTTTATCTTTTAATCCATTTAAAAATGAAGTTGCTGGAAATCCATACCCAAGCATCCCACATGGGGACAAGATTTTAATTTCTTCTGACATTTTTATACCTTCTATCATTGTCGATTTTTATGTATGTGTAACCGGTTACATACTCTGTAAAAAAAATGCGAACATTTAGGAGCTTTTTACAAAGATTATATGTAACCGGTTACATAAGATAATCATAATAACGATTCTTAAAAACGTCAATAACTAATTTTAAAATTTTTAGAATTAATTGATTATATTTTTTCACGGAAGTATTTCTATTCATCAAACTAATAATAAAAAATTCTAAAAAAGGTTCCAAAAGTAAAAAACTCATCCATCTTTGAATGAGTTTTACTGTTACTTCTATAGATCAACTTCATTTAATTCACTATCGAATTCTTTCGAACAAAATATACTTAAGGAAGAACCGTCTCAGAAACTTCATCCAATTCTGCTCCATTTGAAGCAATTACCTTTTGAAACCAATAAAAGCTTTTCTTTTTATATCTTTTTAAATCTCTTAAATCCGTTTCATCACGATTTACAAATATAATGCCATATCGCTTTTTCATTTCACCTTGAGAGCTAAGTAAATCTGTTGCTCCCCAAGTCAAATAGCCGAAAACTTCCACGCCTTCTTCCATCGCAAGTTTCATTTGTTCAATATGTTCTTTTACATAATCAATTCGATACTGATCATCTACCGTCATATTTTCATTTAATTCTTCCCTAACGCCAATCCCATTTTCCGTTATAAAAATTGGCAAGCGGTATCTTGCATATAAATCCTTTAATGCGACTCTAAGTCCGATTGGATCGATGGACCATCCCCACTCATTTGCGTCCAGATTTGGATTTGGAGTTACCCCACTTATCACATCATTTTTATTATTTAAATCTGACTTCACGGTCTGGCTTTGATAATAGCTAATACTTATATAATCAACTGTATTTTCTTTTAATAATTCTACATCACCATCTTCAAATGTCGGCATAATTCCCTTCTTTTTAAGCTGACTTGTTACGTAAGATGGATATTCTCCATTAGCAAAAACGTCACAGTAGAAGTCAATTAACAACTCTTTTGTCTTTACATTAGCAATTACGTCGGTTGGTCTGCAGGAAATTGGATATGTCGTTAAATAAGTGACCATGCCAGCCATTTTTCCATCTGGGATTATTTCATGTAGAGCTTTAACAGCTTTAGCATGCGCAATAAATGAATTATGTACAGCCTGATAACTTAATGCTTCCTTATTTTCATCTGTTACTTTTACACCTAATAGTTTTGGCTGAATTAAAAATAGATTTTGCTCATTAAATGTTAACCAATACTTCACTTTATCTCGATAGCGTTCAAATACCGTTCTTACATAGTTTTCAAATAAATCAACAACTTTTCTAGAAGCAAAACCATTATATTTTTTAGCTAATGCTAATGGTATATCAAAATGGTATAGCGTAATTACAGGCTGGATCCCGTTAGCCAATAGCTCATCAAATAAGTGATCATAAAACTGTAATCCCTCTTCATTTGGTGCACCTTCCCCTGTTGGGAAAATTCTTGCCCATGAAATACTTGTACGATAAGCAGTGAAACCTAATTCTTTGAATAAAGCGATGTCTTCTTTATAACGATGATAAAAATCAACTGCTACTTTCCAATCAGAAAATCCTTCTGGATTTGGTCTCGCATCGACGATCGAAGGGCCTTTTCCACCTTCATTCCAAGCTCCTTCAGTTTGAAAGGAAGTTACCGCTCCTCCCCATAAAAATCCTTCAGGAATGATCTCATTATTTGTCGGCATAGCTATTCCTCCATTTTAATAGTAGTCATATTACTTTATGAGATTTCTTGGCCAAACTATTACTTAAATAACGATTTAAAATGACTAATTATTGATCATGCATTCACTAGAAAAAAGCACCGTTCCATATTGGACGGTGCTAAATTGATCGAATTAAATTTCATACTTTGTTGACTTCGTCTTAGAAGAAATTGAATGTTTAGAGACAATTCCATCTTTATTCACTTTAATACCATGCAACGAGCCACCATAAGCCGCTGCGCCATCGATACAAATCTTCGTTTTACAAGGTGAATACCAAATATCAAATTTGCCTTCTGTTTTATGTAATATTGATGTCGGAGTATGGCCAAATATAAACGTTTTATCTGTTTCATTTTTTCCGTAATGGAATGCATCTCGAATCCAGTAAAATTCTTTATCTGTGGTATCCTTCCAATCTGCGAGATTTAAGTCTACCCCAGCATGAACGAAAACATAATTTTCCCATTCAAAATACAATGGTCTGTTTTTTATAAATTGTAATTCCGACTGAAATTGCTCCTTCATTAATTGTGCTACTTCACTAGGACCTCTTTTATTTGTAATTTCAAATTTAAAAAATGAATGAATTGTTTCAATTCCACCCTGTCCATAATAATACGTTTCTTTAAACTCTGGTTGCTCAAGCCAGTCCAAAAGCATTTGCTCATGATTACCTAAAATCACAACCGCTCCATACTCTTTCTCTAATTGCTGCGCTTTTAACAACACCTCATATGGATTCTCACCACGATCCACTAAATCTCCAAGTAATACTAACTGTTCATTATCCGAATTCCATTTTTTTAATAACTTTTCTAATTCATTAATGCTGCCATGAATATCTCCAATTGCAAATACCGTATCTTTGTTCATAAAATTAAATCCTCCATAAACCTATTATTCCCATTAAATTATTTAAATAATATAAATAGTTTAACAAATGTAAAAGTAAATAATCTAACTTATTGCCTTTATAAATATTGAAATATAATTTCATTGCCTAAGAATAAGCTAGGATAGTTTTTTTACCATAGGGAATAATGAAAAGGTAAATTTTTGATAAAGGGGATTTTTGAAATGAGTAATGAAAACAAAGATTTAAATAACAATGACTTTTTTATTGCAGATTTAACTAGTGATGCTAAGAGTAAGATTGAGCATTTGGAAGATGAATTGGATATTACTTTGGTTGCTTATGATTGTAAGAAGTGAGTTTTATGTAGAGTACTCGTTAATGAGTACTCTTGTTTATTTTGTTCTATGGAAGTAAAAAATGGTTATATGTATTTATTAAACTTATACTAATAAAACAACTGCTCTTTTTATAGGTCAGTCATTATAATAAATTTTACGAGTAACTTAATTAAACAAAAATGTGAAGAATATGCTTTTTGGTATTCTTTCAATAACGATAAAACAGCCAAGCACTTCAAAAATGCTTGGCTGTTTTTCTCATAATCCATGCAATTCATTAACCGCATGCCGGGTTTTCGTAATTTTGTCTTTAGACGATTCAATATTAATTGATGCATACACGTAATACAATACATCAATAATGAAAAATTGGCTCAGTTTCGAAGTCGTC
Organism: Bacillus sp. AFS017336; assembly: GCF_002555445.1. Classification (NCBI taxonomy): domain Bacteria; kingdom Bacillati; phylum Bacillota; class Bacilli; order Caryophanales; family Bacillaceae; genus Bacillus; species Bacillus sp. AFS017336. Next base: position 16,432 of record NZ_NUCO01000028.1, on the reverse strand, counting down.
GCAGCACTTCTTATTTTTGCTTCAGGGGCTTGTGAGGTGAACAAGTTAAAATCGCAAAGATCTGATAGCTTACTTCGCCCGAATCCGGTGAGACTGATGGTGATTAGTCGATTTTTTTTGGCAACCTTCGTGAGTTCCATCACTTCTTTTGTTTGGGCGCTATATGAAATACCGATAAATACACTTCCTTCTGGTGCATTTGCAATGGTCATGGCCAGGACGTGTAAATCACTCATTGCATAAACATTTTTCCCCATTCGTAACCACTTTTGAGCAATATCTTCTGCGACTAATGCTGATGCACCAACACCAAAAGCAAAAATGACTGGTGCGTCGTAAAGTATTTTCGCGGTCTTTTCAATCGTAATTGAATCAATTTGATTTGCGCTATCTCTTAATGATTGAATCGCATTGGAGAGCATCTTTTCAACGAGGTCGGAAGCATTCTCATTTTTATCCAAATCATAATAACCAGTTTTTTGTTCTTGTGCGAGATCAGCTGATAATGCCACCTTTAATTCTGGGAAACCCTTTAATCCCATTGAGCGACAAAACCGAACAACAGAAGCGCTACTTGAAGAAGATTGCGCCGCCAATTCATGCACATTCATGAACATCACTTCATTCGGTGAACTAAGAACAAACTTGGCAACTTTTTGCTCAGCCTGCGTTAATTTAGGCATTGCGTTCTCAATTCTAGATACTATTTCACCAATACTCATCCTAACGCCTCCACTACTTCCTGTACAATATCTATGTACTCTGTTCAAACCGACGATTCACTTGGAATAAAACGGAATGGATAACCTGATTTTTGTAAAAAAGATAACAGAGAAAGATCTTCTTTAATCACATACCCGATGACATTGACTCGTTCATCTGGGGGCAACTGCTTCAGTGTGATCTGAAACTCTCCTTTGTACCTTTTATATTTGTCGTTATCAATAGTAAGTGTTCCGATCGGGCGTTCAACACAATTAGCCGGCTGTATGCTTCCAGTAAATTGCCTGCGTGCATCTTCGGAACGGATAACGTCTCTTGCGATATCGGGACGGTTATGATGCACATGATCCCAAACATGCGAGTGTTTCTTATCTTCTACACGAATTAAGACAATTCCTTCATTCCATGACATAAACTGTTGCAAAGTCTGGTTACTAAGTGACAAGTCCCCGATAACCGCTTGATCGACGAATGCCTCAGATAGTAATTCGAAATAACTAGAAAAAGGCGAACGATTTCGATGTTTCTCTAATGTAGGCAAACCCTCGTGTAAAGGACCTCTTAAATCGCCGTCACCTGGAATAAACGCAACGACCTTCAATCCTTGAGATTTTAACCATTTGTTCTTTTCTTTAAAAAGAGAAAGTGATAAACCAGTTTCAGGTCTAGGATAATAATTATGCCATGCTTCAAGTGACGCAAAATCAGCATGACATTCTCTTAACTCGTTTAAAAATGCACCATCAATTGTACTAGCATTCAGCGCGATTAACCATTCGTGGGTTAATGATGCAATGTCCGAAACATTCATCCCAAAATCAATTCGCAATCCAGTTACACCACTTTCTTTCAACTGAGCCAGTGAAAATGATTTAAATGCTCTTGGTGAAACGTCTACCATTAGTGTCATTTGATGAATTTTTGCGAACTCTCCAATTTTACGTAACGGGGTCAGTAGGTCGGAGTTACTTTCCTCAGGAATCTGAAGGGATGTAAAAATCGTATGAAATCCGTTTTCTCTCATATGCTTGAGATAGTCGATTGTTTGTTCGATTGGTTGTTCAGTTAATGAAACGAGTACGCCGCTCATAGTATGCTCCTTTTTTCACTTTTTTTGTTAAAAATAAAATCCTCGCATAATCACTCACGACTTAAAAATCACGAGCATCCTATGCGAGGTTGATGAATTAGAACGAAAACGTATCTTGCACTTCTACTGTCTCTTCTGCCTCAACAGATTCTCTGGCTTTTTTCGGTACACCAAAAAGGTAAGTACAGACGAATCCAAAAACATAAGCCGTCAAGATGCCAAGTAAATAAATCCACCATTTTCCATCAGCGATTAATAAACTAAGTTCCAGTCCACTAGCGCCAATCCCAATTGCCCCTACATTGCCAAAATGGCCGATAACTGCTCCGCCAAATCCTCCGCCTAAACAAGCTGTCACAAACGGTCTACCAAGTGGAAGTGTAACGCCATAAATAAGTGGTTCACCGATTCCAAGGACACCAATTGGTAATGCCCCTTTAATAATATTGATGAGTGGTTTGTTCTTATAGCAGCGTACCCAAAGCGCTAAAGCTGCACCAACTTGCCCTGCCCCAGCCATCGCTAAGATTGGTAATAGAACTGTTACACCTGTTTTATTAATAAGTTCAATATGAATAGGCGTCATAATATGATGTAATCCAAGCATAACCATGACCAACCAAATACCACCAAGTATAAATCCTGCAAATGCTCCGCCAACAGATAAAGTCCAATTAACTGCAGTAAGTAAGTGAGTTTCAACGAATCCTGCAAAAGGCATAATCAAGAAAATCGTGATTAATCCAGTAATAACAACACTCAGAAACGATGTCAAAATGAGATCAATTGAATTCGGTATGATTTTATGCAATCGTTTTTCAATTCGCGATAAAATCCAAACAGCTAACACAACCCCAATGACGCCACCTTGCCCAGGGATAAGTGCATCACCTGTAAATAAGTTTTTAATCGGTAGTTCCGGATTCATCCCAGTTAAAAGTGTCGCTCCACCAATTAATCCACCAAGTGGAGGGCTCGCTCCAAACTCTCTAGCTGAATTGATCCCGACATAGATTGCCATATAAGCTAATAAACCACTTTGAATGACACCAAGAACTTGTTTAAATTGAATCCAACCTTCACCAGTTAAGTGTCCTGATGTGATAAGGTTACCAATAATTGCAGTGATCCCAGCAGTTAAACCAGCCGCTAAGAATGCAGGTACTAATGGAATAAAAATATGTGCAATTGCTTTAAAGAAATTTTTTATCGGCGTATTGTTCTTCTTTTGATAGTTTTCTTTATTATTCGCTGCAATTCTGGCAGCTTCTTCAGCACGGGAATTACCATTTTGAAGTGGGATTCTCTCCCCCATTTTCACACCACTTACAAGAGCAATTTCATTCGCTACTTTCGTTACTACTCCCGGACCAACAACGATTTGATACGTAGAATCCACTATTACACCTAAAACACCTGGAACTTTCTTTAGCTCATCAATGTTAGCTAGTGACTCATCTCGTAAAGTGAGGCGCACACGTGTCATACAGTGTGTTACAAGTGCGACATTTCCAATTCCCCCAACTTTACTGAGAATAGCTGATGCCAATTTTTTTTCTTTTTCCATCTTCCTAACCTCCCCTTCATCCTATGGTTCATCATTGAATGCGTCCGTTTATTAAGTACGACCGGTTGTATGAGGCGAATTCACAATGCACCCTTCCCTTAATGCAAAATAGTTGTTCAAATTTCATTTCTAACAAAATAAGAGCTATAAACAAATAAAAAATTCTGAATATACTTACAATATAAATCATCCGTAATTATATTTCAATTGAAATCGTTTACATTGTAAAAATATTTCATTTAATCTAAATTTCCGATTGAGTCGGTTTACTATACTTTGTTCAAAAAAAAGAGAACCAACGAATGGTTCTCTCTTTTTTTACGCACTTTATTTAGTAAACTCTTAAAGCTTAACACTCTTAATTGAAGTCCAACCACTATACACTTTAGTCGAACCAACTATTCGATATGTTCTTACTTTATAATAGTAAGTCTTTTTCTTAGTTAAACCACTATTAGTATAAGATGTTGAAGTTGTACTTTTTACTAAACTATATGATCCAGTACTTGATGTAGATCTGTAAATTTCATAGCCACTTGCCCCACTTACTGAACTCCACGATACTTTGCTACTTGTTGAACTTACTTTAGTCGCGTTGAAATTAGTTGGTACTGATGGAATTGGTTTTGCTGAATTCCCCCTTAAAAAAATATATCGCTACTAATGAATACTTCCTCCATTTGATAATTTGATTATATACATCGGGGTGTTCAAAAAATTGAACAACAAAAAAGAGAATCTCATCATGATTCTCAATACGTTACATATGATAATAGTTTGATATTTTACCAATATAATCCCAATTACTTAAATAAGCTTAATAATTCCTACATTAAAACTTTACTAAAAAACGCCAAAATTACTCTTATTTAGACTAGTTATTTTCGTATTCGATAATTAAAATTTCATTAAACATGTCTATAGTCTTTATAATTGCCGAAAAATAAATGTGCATTGAAGCCCATGGTTGTATCTAATTACTTGTAGTAGCATTAAGACCTCAGCGTTCTTAATAACAAATAATAGGAGTGATTGTGTGCTTAATAAAAAAATCTTATCACTAGTTACTTTAGGATTATTAGCGTCACCATTGTCTTTAGGAACCGTTAAGGCAGAAGGAACTGTTAAGGCAGAAGGAAACGGATACAACTTATCAAAGAAGATGGTTGAACATCAGCTTAAAAAGCCACTTCAAAAAGGAATCCTCGATTTTCATACGTTTAATCAACTTAGAAATGAAGTAAAAGATTCAAAAGCCATTTCAGTAAAAAACTTTAATAAAATCGGGATTATGAGTAATGGTAACAACACTAGTGAAGATGATGATTTTATATCTGAGGTAGAGCCCAATGATGACTTTGATTCTGCAGATAATACATCATATGAAAAACCGTTAATTGGACAGTTATACCCATTGTATGATGTAGATGTTCATAAAGTAGTCGTACCGAGTGATGGACTTTTATATGTAGTTGGGGTTACTAACTCTGATAATATTGACCTAGCATTCTCTGTTACAGAAAAAGATTTTGCCGTGAGTAATAAATTACAATATTTAGGCTCTGATTATGATGACGAAGGAAATGAATATCAAGCATACCAAGCAAAAGCTGGTACATATTATATTGGCGTTATAGACTATGATAATGACGATGTTGATAATAATACAGAAGATGACTTATATGCTATCGGAACTTATTTCGAAGATAATGTTGCCCCGAGTAAGCCAATCGTAAATAAAGTTGATAATAATGATACAGTTGTGACAGGTAAAGCAGAAGCTAATTCTACTGTTACCGTTAAAGTAGGAAGTACTCTATTAGGTACTGCTAAAACAGCTTCAAATGGAACTTATTCAGTAAAAATCAAAACACAAAAAGCTGGCGTGACATTAAGTGTTACAGCTAAAGATTCTGCTGGTAATACAAGTGCAGCGTCAACTACAAAAGTTGTTGATGTGATTGCACCATCTAAGCCTGTAGTAAATAAGGTTGATAATAATGACAAAGTTGTAACTGGAAAAGCAGAAGCTGGTTCTACTGTTACTGTTAAAAAAGGTTCTACAACACTTGGATCTGCAAAAGCTAATTCATCTGGAAATTATTCAGTTACGATAGCTGTTCAATATGCAGGTACAAAACTATCTGTAACTGCTAAAGATGCTGCTGGTAATACGAGCACAGCAACAACTGTAACAGTCGTAGACGTGATTGCTCCAAGTAAACCAAAGGTTAATAAAGTAGACGATAACGACGCGAAAGTAACTGGAAAAGCTGAAGCTAACTCTACTGTTACTGTTAAAGTTGGAAGTAAAGCTTTAGGTTCAACAAAAGCTGATTCAAAAGGAAACTTTACAGTTAAAATCAAAGCACAGAAAAGTGGTACTACGATTACTGTAACTGCTAAGGATGCTGCTGGTAATACTAGTTCTGCTACTTCAGTTAAGGTTGTAAGGCATTAAGATAGATTATTGAGCCAAGGATTAGTTCCTTGGTTTTTTGTTTTTTAGCAATCAAGACTCACGCTTAATCCGTCTTTTTTTAATAGTAAAATAGATACTAATTAATACAAGCAATAACGGAATGCCATATACAAACAATTGAAATAAGTAATCTCCAAAATACATGCTAACCCTCCTCGATCATAGAGTCATATTTTAAATACTATCCCATTTAATATTTTGTGAAAATAGTAACATAAAGGGACGGTAAATATTTTAGGTAATAATGAAATATGTATGAACGTTTAAAGGACTACAAATAACAAAAATCTACTTGAAGTCTCAAATTTTAACTATAAGATTCTTCTTCAAGCTTGTTTAACCTAATTAATATATTCAAAAATATCTTATCCCTTATTGCATCAGCCCACAAAACCTTCACAGAACCGTTCTCCTCTAACGTAATATGTAAAAATAGATTTTATTAAATGCTTATCAGCTATTTTTATTAATTGTAAATGCGGTTCTTGATAGTTACTCATGGTTTCTAAATAATTGGGATCACTTAGATCTGATTTATAAAAAGCATCAATAAACTCATTTACTTCTTCATGATATTTATAAAAGCGACCGTTCATAGTAAAAAATTCAAAATCGTTTTTACTAAAATAATCAATATACTGTTTTATTTTTTCAGTTTTCATTATTTCACCCCCTTCCTATTTTACTCTAGAATTTCACTTTAATGTATTAGTCAACTTACTAGTAAATGAAAAAAGAGCATCCCCGAAAGATACTCTTTTAGTAAAATATTATTGTTGCAAATTCATACTATACAGCTTACTCATCTCCAGAATTTGCTCCTGAACTCTCTCAATCACAGATTGCGGGCTTATTACTTGTGCATCCTTACCCCAAGTTAATATCCATGTGATTAATCCATCACTGATCGCAGCTTTTGTTGTTAAGATGAAATGCTCCTCATCTACTTGTTGAATATCAGCTTTTAAGCCAAAACGGTCAAGAACTACATTTAATAATCCTCTTTTGAACTTGATTTTTACATAGTCTGGCTCACCAGCAAACATATTAAAAACGGTGCGCAAATATTCGTCGACGTCAAAGCGTTCATCTTGGAATTTTTCTTCTGTTTTCTTAACTTTGCGCATTCGGTCTACACGGAAATGTCTTAGTTGATCTTCAGGTAAGCTTCTCGTAATTAAGTAATAGTAGTCATTTGACCAAATTACTGCGAGTGGTTTAACTGAATATTCTTTTCCATCGTGGCTTAATTCAAATTTTTTCTTAATATTGTATCGACCATATTGGAATGAAATTAGTTTGTTCTCAGAAATGGCTTGGTGAAGTTGATCGATTGAAAAGTGAATTCGATTGCTTTCACTTTTAATTGCCGTATCTGGAATAATGCCATTGTGGAGCTTTTTAGCTTCGTTATCACTCGTTAGCTTTTTTAATTTATCGATAATTTTTTGTGTTTCTTGTTTATTTAAAAATCTTGAAGCAGTCACTGCATCTACTAATAAACGTAGTTCGTGTAATTCAAAAAGTCGCTCTTGGTGGCTATATGTAGTTGCCTTTCCATCGCTAGGATTCTCAATTACATCAAATCCAACCTCTTCTAATACTGTTATATCTTTTAAAAATGTATTTTTACTATACGAAAAATCCTCTTCTCCTACCGCTAATCTCTTTTTTATTTCATCAAAGGTAAACTCATTGTCAATATCTGTTTTACTTTCTAGTAGCTTCATTAATTTATAAAATCGTTCGCGGTTTTCCATGGATTCCTCCGTTTTTTAGTAAAATCTAAAAGATATATTTTAGATAAACCTTAATATTATTTTAATTTTAGCACATCTAATTACGAATGATTATAGTCATAATTTACCAGTCTATTTTTACCAAAAACGCTATGAAATAAGTAGGATGTTTTCCCATAAATTATAGTAAACAAATGCCAGAACTACTTTAAAAAGTGTTGTTGGCTTATTTTTTTGCCACTTTTTTGTCTAGTACACATGAACCCGTCCAAAAAGACTAAATATGGATTTAGCGTGATATGAAAATGTGAACAAGCATACACATTAAATATTGATTCCCAAAATTCTCCATTGGTAAATCAAATTATATAGGAGGTTAAGAATGATTGTATTTGATCATGTAAATAAGTTTTATGGCGATTTTCAAGTCTTAAAAGATATTAATCTCACTATTAATAAAGGTGAAGTTGTTGTTGTGATTGGGCCTTCTGGTTCTGGGAAAAGTACTTTGCTCCGCTGTATTAATCATCTAGAAACAATCAATGACGGGACTCTTACAGTAAGTGATATTTCAGTTGGTGATAAAAAAACCGATATTAACAAGCTAAGACGCAATATTGGCATGGTTTTTCAGCATTTTTATTTATATCCGCACAAAACAGTGCTTGAAAATATCACTCTAGCCCCTATGAAAGCTCTTGGTCAATCTAGAGAAGAAGCCGACAAAACTGCTAATCACTTTCTTGAAAAAGTAGGTATTTTAGAAAAAGCAAAAGCCTATCCTTCCCAGCTTTCCGGTGGCCAGCAACAGCGTGTCGCAATTGCACGCGGGCTTGCGATGAAACCGGATATTATGCTTTTTGATGAACCAACTTCAGCACTCGACCCTGAAATGATTGGCGAAGTGCTTGATGTTATGAAAAACCTTGCTAAAGAAGGAATGACGATGGTTGTTGTAACTCATGAAATGGGCTTTGCCCGAGAAGTAGCCGATCGCATCGTCTTTATGGATGAAGGAAGAATTTTAGAAGAAGCAACTCCGGCTGAGTTTTATGAGAACCCGCGTGAAGAACGGGCTCGCTTATTTCTCAGCCGTATATTAAATCATTAATAGGAGGTAATTGGAATGTTTCTAAAAAAATTCATGAAAATGGCTCTAGTTTCAACAACGGCCGCCTTAGTTCTTGCAGGCTGTGGTAGTAAGGATGATTCGAAAAGCAAAGATGCTCTAGCACGAATTAAGGACGATAAGAAAATTGTTTTTGGCGTAAAATATGACACTCGTTTATTTGGATTGAAAAACCCTTCATCAGGTAAAGTAGAAGGATTTGATATTGATCTTTCCAAAGCACTTGCGCAAGAAATGTTTGGCAAAGATGTGAAGCCTGAGTACATAGAGGTTACGTCAAAAACGAGGGTTGGTCTCTTAAATAACGGAAAAGTTGATGCAGTCGTCGCTACAATGACGATTAATGAAGAACGTAAAAAAGAAGTAGATTTTACTGATGTTTACTTTAATGCCGGACAATCATTGTTAGTAAAAAAAGGTAGTAAAATTCATGGACTTACTGACTTGAAAAAAGGTACAAAAGTACTTGCTGTTAAAGGCTCAACTTCTGCGGTAAATATTCGTGAGAAAGCTCCTGCAACTACAGTACTTGAATTTGAAAACTACGCTGAAGCTTTCACAGCTTTAAAAGCAGGTAAAGGTGATGCTCTAACGACAGATGATGCAATCCTTTACGGTATGAAAGAAGAAGATCCTTCATTTGAATTAGTAGGAGGAACTTTTACACAAGAACCTTATGGTATCGCAGTTAAGAAAGGTAACAAAGCGCTTGTTGAAAAGTTGAATAAAGCATTAGCAAGCTTAAAAGCTTCAGGTAAATATGATGAGATTAAAAATAAATGGATTAAAAATTAAATGATATTATCATTGGGAACTGCAGAGTCCGTCCTTATACGGGCCTGCTTTTCCTGATAATTAGGAGGAAATCCTTTGATAGATTTCTCGATATTAACAGATCATATGGAGTATTTTTTAGATGGATTAAGAGTAACCATTTTAACTAGTTTAATTGCTTTATTATGTAGCTTCATTTTAGGGACACTGGTTGCTGTTATGCGAATTGCTCCAATCAAACCGCTTAACTGGTTAGGTTCGATCTATGTTGAATTTATCCGAAATATCCCTGTTCTAGTAGTCATTTTTTTTACTTACTTAGCTGGAAGCTATAGTGGAATGGTTGCAGGAACAATCGGTTTGACCATCTATACAGCAGCGTTCATTGCCGAAGCAATCCGTGCTGGAATTCTCTCCGTGCCAAAAGGCCAAATGGAAGCCGCTCGCTCAACCGGATTGACTTACGGACAGGCAATGAGATTAATCATCCTTCCTCAAGCAATCAAAATCGTCATCCCTCCTCTTGGCAACCAATTTCTAAATTTAGTAAAAAACTCATCATTATTAGCCGTCGTAGCTGGTCAAGATTTAATGTATCAAGGAGATCTAATCTCAGCAATGACTTACGTAACGTTTGATACTTATATTTTCGTAGGTTTATTTTATTTAGTTTTAACGATTCCTTTAAGCATCGGTGTGAACTATTTAGAAAAACGCTTGGCTAGAAGTAATTAAGGAGGTGGATTGATGGATTTTCTACAACCGTACGCTGATGTATTAACACTAGATCATATTAAATTTTTACTTGAAGGATTTTGGGTCACTCTTAAAGTCGCTGCTATTTCAATTGTACTCAGCTTTATCATAGGAGGATTAATTGGTACCCTCAGATATACGAAAATACCAGTCGTTACTCAATTACTAACCGCGATTGTCGAGACGATTCGGAACTTACCATTATTACTAATTATTTTCTTTACGTATTTTGCCTTACCGGAAATCGGAATCGAAATGAAAATTACAACAGCTGCCATCGCAGCATTAACGGTATTTGAATCAGCAATGATTTCAGAAATTATTCGAAGTGGATTAAACTCCATTGAAAAAGGACAGATTGAAGCAGCACGTGCATCTGGATTAAATTACACACAGACATTACGCTATATTGTCTTGCCCCAAGCATTAAGACGAATGGTTCCGCCGATTGTTAGTCAGTTTATTTCTTTACTAAAAGACACATCATTAGCTGTTGTGATTGCATTACCGGATTTATTGCATAATGGACAAATTATTTATGCGCAGAAGGAATCTTATGTGATCCCCGTTATGGTGATTGTTGCGTTGATGTATTTTATTGTTAATTATGTTTTGTCATTGATTGCTCGTAGATTGGAAATTAAGCAGAGTTGAGAGATTCGGTTCAATGGTTGAACCGGATTTTTTATTTTATATAAACAAACGTTCCTTATATTGTAACATCTTCCTATAATTTCTAATAAATGACTGTGCTATATTTTAATTAGTTGCATGCTAAATAAAAAAAGGATCTTCTAAGAAGACCCCAATCATCAAAATGCTCATACTATTTTTCGAATAGTTCATCCATTAAGTCGTCTATTTCTTTTTTTAACGCCTTCGTTTTGACCTTGTCGATTTCAAATTTTCCGTTTGTCATATAAACTGCATCTCCAGGAGAAACTGATTTTGGAAACATCTTTTTAGGATAATCAGTCGTTGAACCATCTTCTAATTCAACAACTACAAGTTCTCCCTCAAATCGGTCAACTATTCCAGTAATTTTCATCTTATTTTTTCTCCGTTTTAACCGTAATTTTTTTACCATCGCTTGTTACGACCACGCTGCCATTTTTATCTGTACGGTAAACTTTTGTTTTATATTTCTTTAAGCGATTAAGTGTATCATTTGTTGGATGGCCATATCGATTATTTGCACCGACACCAATAACTGCAATTTTAGGTTTCACTTTATCTAAAAATGCTTGACTACTTGATGTTTTCGCACCGTGATGCCCTACTTTTAACACATCTGCCTTCAAGTCCTTTTTAGACTTAATCATATCTTGTTCAGATTTAGACTCAGCGTCTCCAGTAAATAAGAAACTATTTTTATTATATACAAGTTTTAACACTGCACTCCAATCATTAAGATCAGATTTCGAATAAGATTTTACAGGACCAACAAATTCCGCAGAAACACCTTTTAAATTTAATTTAACTCCAGCAGTAACTGGTTTAATTTTTAACTTTTCGTTTTTAACTGCAGTCAAAAATTGTTTAAATGCTTGCGTATTATTCGATACATTTGGCGCATAAACACTTTTTACTTTAAAAGCTTCTAGTACTTCATCTAACCCACCTACATGATCTGCATCAGGATGTGTAGAAATCATGACTTCAATATCTTTAACCTTTTGTTTCTTTAAATAGTCTACGACAATATCACCCTTAGCCTTATTTCCGCCATCAATAACAATATCATCCCCATTTGGCGTTTTTATATAAATTGCATCACCTTGACCAACGTCAATAAAATGTACATTTAAATTTTTAGAAGCAGCTTTCGTATCAGTAGGCTTAAATTGGTAAGCAATCCCTGCTAATAAAGCACTAGTTAATACGATACTTAATATTTTCTTTTTCAATTAAAAAATCTCCTAACTTTAATAAAGTGATTTTTCATAACCATAAAAAAAGATAGTTTCCATTGGGAGCTATCTTTTTAATTTCGTAAACTTATCTTTCACATGCAATAAAATCATGATCTCGATCGCTTTTCTTATTAGCGTCGTATAAAGCTTTTGACACAAAAGGTTTATATTTAGTTTTACCGCCTTTATTCTTAACAGAAGAGCTACGGGCAATTCCACCCTTATACTTTGCATTAATTTCTTTACAGTTTTTATATTCTTTCGCAGCTGCACTAACATCATTAGTTGAAATAAACGAATAACTTTGAATAAGACCAAAAGCCAGAATACCGATAACAAGTTTTTTCATTTTTAGATACCCCAATCTATTATTTTGTAACAATTGAAACCTAATTTTAATATTAATTTAGTTATATTAGACTATCAATAGTTAAATTAAAATTTAGTAAAAAAACTAGTAGTTTAATAGGAAATTTAAGACATTACTGAGTCCACTCGCTCAGATATTTAGTAAATTTCAAAGATGTATATTAAATATTTCTTAATCTAATTAACATTTTAACATAGAAGAATGTTGAGATTATAGTGAATATTTATCAGATTTATTTAGGTAAAATTTACTAAGTTGAATAAGCCTACTCGGGGGTTGAGTAGGCTTTTGTTTATAATCTATATGTGATTGCAATTAAATAGGTTCTTTATTGTTTTATTAAATTGCTCTTATTTCCCTTATAATCAAATGGACCTTTTCATCCCTATACTCCCAATATTCTTACTGGGATCAGCAATGTTAACGGTAGGTTTTAAAGTTTTAACACCATTTAGAATCACTTTTTCAGCAGAAGGTTCCGCAGTTATTGGAAGTTATAGCATATGGTTCTCAATCTTTTTTATATTCTGGATTTGATTCTTTTAATTTAGAAATTGTAAAGCTGAACATATCTTCAAAATTTAAGTTTTTAAAATAAGTGGATTAAATTTTTCCATCCTGTCCAGAGTTAGTAGATAATGCTTGTAGCATTCTGACTAAGGAATATTTCGTTGCAAGTCCATCTCTCAAATAAATGCATTTGAACATTGATATTATTTACTTCCCCCATTTTATCTTCCGTGACTTTCTATCTCCCATTATAGTAATGACTAATTTTTTCAGTTTGGGGATTAATAAACGCCTTAATCTTAACAATCCGGCTTATTCGTATTTTATAAAATGGGAAAACTTTCATAATTTTGTAATATTTAGTGAAATGCTAAAGATTAAACTCTGTTAAGATTATTATATAGAGATACTAATTGAGAAATTTTTAAAGATTAATTGAAAATTAGCCTCAAGCAGTCATCATCTCTATAAAAATCTAAGAGGAAAGGTTAAGGTGGATTCAAAATGAAAAAAAAAATTATTTCAAGAAAGAAAGAAAGGTATCTTTTTATAATCATATTATTGGCATTGGTGGTAACATTAATTCCCAATAAATCTAATGCTGAAAATATAGATTCTACCAACACTTTAATTAAAGTACTATTTAGACAAACTTATGCAGTTAATTGGAACGAAGTATCTGAAATTGAAAAAGATAAAACAATCAATCTATTTGTTAATGGAAATACTGGTTGGAGTTACAATCCTGATGAAGAGGTTTTTGAGCGTTTTGTTTCGCTAGAAAATATTGAAGTAACATTAGAAAATAGCGAAGAGTCAAAAACTACAAATACCAATGGAGAAGTAGTTTTAAATGGTGAGGGTAAACAATTGGTAAATATTTCAATGGAAGGAATAGATGATAATTTAAGTCAAATCGTTGATTTTTCTCAAAATGAAGTAAACATTATTAAAGAAATGGATATCTCTCAAATGCTAAAAGATTCAGAAAAAGACTTATATACAGAAAAACCTAGCTCAACATCAAATACAAGAGCTTCTTCTACCGATCCCTATTGGGAAATTGGAGAAGAAGGACACTACGGTGATAGATTACATTGCAATCGATTTAATGGACCTGCAGGAAATGGAAAATATTATCCAAATTATTATCCACAAGCGGCAATTAATTTTATTATGAGTGACTGCGATTACTCTCTAGGTCGAAGTAAAAGATGTTTAGCTGATTATACGTCTGATAAATATTGTGCAGCCAGCCCAAGTTCAAAACAAGGAAAATGTTCGACTTTTATTGGGCATTATAATAGATTTCATAACCATTAAAAAGGAGAAATTGTTATTAATAAGTACTTAATATTACTGCTAACTGGTTTACTATTGATAAGTTTAGTATTCAATATTTGGTTAATAAAAATAATAACTCCAAAAACAGTCTTATCGATAGATAATAAGTCCATCATTAAAGAGCAAGAATTATTAAAATCGTTAGAAAAAAAATATAAAATTCACGAATTAAATAATCAAGCAAATTCATATATCATTGAAAAAGAAGCTAATAAAAATAACTTTTCATCCCCAAATAAAATGGAATTAAAAAAACTAAATAAAAAGTTTCCCGAAATGAACATAAATAAATCGAATAAGCAACCATATTATGTGTATCATTTATTTAATCTAAAAAATAATGATGCTATAATAAAAAAATATTTTAAAGAAAAATACCAACTAACAACTCCAAAAATGTATCAAGTACTAGTTTATCAAACAATTAATCATAATTTGGCTACAAAATTGGAAAATGAATTAAAATCTGGAAAAAGCGCAAATATGATTGAAAAAGAACTAAAAATAAATTTTGAAAAAACTAATACTGTTCATTTAGATTTTCTTCAGCTAAGTACCTCAAATGATAATTCACTTACTACAGACATTAATGATTATAATATCGGGAAAGTCGTCCATCTTATGAATGATGATGGAATGACAATTTTATTTGTTTCAAAAATAGTGGATTATGCTCAAAATCCAAAATTATTTAAAGACATGTATTTTGCTAATAACTACCAAACTATTAAATCTAATTTAATTAATAAACTTAGTTCTAAACATGAAATAGTTATTCAATAAAAGTATCATTCATTAGCTTAAAATAAATAGATATACCTCATGTGAAGGACATATTGTATCGAGGTGGTATATGAAAAAATTACTTATATTAATATGTCTAAGTAACTTCTTGTTATTTTCGGGATGTAATAGTGAAATAAATCTAAAAAGTACATCTTTAAATTCGATTACAATAAATAATATAAAAATCTATGATAATATCGATGATATAGACTTAAATGGATATGTAAAAAGTAATCGATTTTCAAGAGGGAATGCAAAATATTACTTTGAAAATTTAGTAATGGATGTTAATAAAAGAAATCAAGTAAATTATTTATTTGGCTTTTATAAGGAAAACAAGGTAGTTATCCATGGTAAATCCAATTTAAGATTTATTAGTGATATTACTTCATTACTTAGGAGTAATTACAAAGAAGCTTGGCAAGATCGAGAACAACAACTTAAGTATCATAGTTACTATGATAAAACTCATAAATTAATCTTCAAAGTAGTATATAGTGTTGTAACGAATGAGATCGTTTGGGTTGAAGTTAAGTCATCTGATTAATCTATAATCTCAATCGATCAAATAAAAAAAGCGAAGGCTTCCTCAGGTAACTCAAGGAAGCCTTCGCTTTTTTTATTGCAATGTTTTTTCGGTGTCCTTTATAAAATAACCCTTTTCCACATCGTTAATTTAAACATAAATCGTTTTTTTATTTATTCATATTGTGATAGTAAATTATTGGTTTCATTTAAGTATTATTGTAGATTTAAGAACACTTGGTCTTCTACTACTTCTTGATTTCTTCATCATTTGATTCCACGCAAGTGTTCCACAATCTTTTCAAGACCCAATTGTGTAAAACGAATATTAAATCCTTTTGGTGTCAACATGTATCCTTTTTTAAAACTTTCATCGCGTGGCATTAGTACTCCATCTCTATTTGATCAGCTAACCCTTTTAACATAGCCGTTTGGAATAAGGAAAGTGTCCATAAAGTGATTTGTATCTTGCTGCGTTGCTTTTTCACCTCGAATTTTTACCAGATTTAGTTTCACTAATTCATTTAATAAATCTGTACCATGTCCACAAAACATTGAATTGCCCCCAAAAAAGTTATCTATTAACTTAAGTTCTCTATTATTAATTACTTCACTATAAGAATATAATTTTCGTATAAATTTTAGAAGTTAATACAATTCACTTTTGCCAATTTCTGTAAAAAAACTCAAAAAAACACATCAATTTTGAAGTGCACCCCAAATG
>NZ_NUCO01000027.1:0-113939 GCF_002555445.1 Bacillus sp. AFS017336 | reverse complement strand
AATTACTTTTGAAATATTAATGATATTGAAACCAAGGAAACCAGTTATCATTCTGATCTTTAACAATGTAGAGTTCTCCAGTTGCAGCACTGACAGCTGGAAGTATTCTAGGGAATATTAGTCGAACGAACCATGAGTGATTTGCTACTTCTTTACCACAAAAAGTTACTGCAATACCGAAGTAGTGTTTCTCGAATCCAGTCAAGCTTGCAGCAGGTTGAATTTTCTCGATTCTCCATTCTTTATGGTTAAGATCTGTTCCGTATACCTTTGGAATAATGTCCTTTAAGGCACTTATCAACTCATCTTTGTCCTTTATATTTGCCTCTTGTAAATTCTCAGTTGGAGGGCATTTTGCATTTACTAGACTTTCACCATAAGTTGTACTTGGGATCATAAATAATAGCATAAATGAAGTTATTAACATCTTCTTCATGAATTAATTCACCTCACTATTACTATCCCCTAAGTATGCCTGTTTAATTTTTGTTCTTGTTGAACTAAAGCATGAGTTATTTGCTTAACACCATATATAATTCTAAATTTAATTTTTAGTTTCTTGAAATAGATTCCTTTTAAATAAATTGGTAAATTTACAAATTAACTTAACGATTAAACATCCTAATATAGCACCCAATGTATTAAGTAATATGTCATCTACATCAAATTGTCCAATTCGAAGAGTAAATTGTAGAATTTCAATCGTAAAACTAAGAATGATTGAACTAGTAATAACTTGAGAAAGTATAATGTATTTTTTGAATAGGATTGGCAGAAAAATTCCAATGGGTAAAAAAATTAACAGGTTTCCTATTGTATTATTAATAATAATATCTACGTTGAAACTAGAAGAACCATTTATGTAATTAATTGTATTTTTAAAAGGAATAATACTTGAATTTAATTTCCACACTTCAATGTCAAAAAAGCCTTGGTGATTCTGTGGAAACAAGAAGTATCGATTATATGAATTGTTATTTATTATTCGATCAATTAATCGTACAAAAAGTAAATTCCAAAGGGCTACAAAAGAATACAAAGTGAATAATATCCATGTTAATTGCTTGATGATTTTGTAATTCGGATTTATGAACTTTTTGTATCCATGACTTATTTGTTTGAATTCACCAAAACTTCTTAAGGCTTCTTGAATAGCTTCTTTTTCAGTGAAACCTTGTTCGATGTACTCATTTTTTAAAGAGTTCAAATGATCTTTCATTTCATCAACTATATCTTTTTTTTCTTTGGGATCACAAGATAGTTCGTTTACAATCTGATTAATATAGGTTTCAATGTTCTTATCCAAGCAAACCCCTCCAGACAAACTTTTATTAAATTGTTAACCCGATTCCATTCATGAACTTTTCTATTCAATTCTTTTTTTCCATCTTCTGTAATTTTGTAATATTTTCGTCTTCCACCGTTGTCAGAATCTCCCCAACTAGATTGAAGTAAATTCTTATTTTCCAGTCTTTTTAAAGCAGGATACAGCGTTCCCTCACTCATGTTATAAAGATCATTACTATTTTCTTTCAAGGTTTTTACTATTTCGTACCCATACATTTCTTTTGTATTAATAAGCGAGAGAAGCAAAATATCAATACTGCCTTTCATAATTTCTTTATCCATAACATCACCTCACTTCACTTTATTGTTATGTTACATCGTTTCACTTTAGTACATCGTATTACAAGGTTAATCATTTTATCTCTTTTAACAAGAAATTTACTCAGCTAGACTTAAATTAAACGAAAAAAAATCGACTTAACAGTCGATCACTTTGTACAACTAAAGCAATGCGTTAGTTCAATAAGATTTCTAGAATACCAGTAATTATTCTAGTGATATTTAGATTAATTTATTAAGTCAGTTGTTCAATTGAAAATTATCCCATGCAATTATTTCAACTACTTCGTCTCCTAAGATAAAAATATAATGATTTGCTTTATCCATAAATGTTGCACTATGATCATTTTCTTTTAAGACAGCTTTTAGTTCTGCAATCCAACTTGATTGCTCAACTATAAAAATATATTTTTGGAAAAATCCATTATCAAATGCTTCTTTTATATAGAGTGGTTCAAAATCAAAGCAATCAACGGTTGTTATTCGCCATGCTTGAGTAGTCTTAAATGACACCCTCCACCTATTTTCATCTACATCGTCAAACTCAATTCTTTTTATGCCATCGTTAATTGTTATCTCACTTAACGGTACAGTATGTATAATTGGCTTATTACTAAATACTTTTATCATTACTTATCTTTTTCCTTTCAAAGTTAGACCAATTTCATTGCTATTATTTGTATATCTACAACTAACGCGCTCGTTAGTTGTACATTAGCTTAGTGTTAAAATATTTCTAATTCTTGAATAGCCTGAACCAATTCTTTACGCAATTCCCATTCAAAATGATTTTCTTTATGTCTACCGTACATAATAATCGTCCAATATGTATCTTTTCCATCAGTACCAATCACTTTGAAACGGTTCAACGCCGACTGTACGGCTTTTCCTAAATGAGTGATAATTGAGCGCAGTGAATCTGGAGTCATGCCGTACTTCATTCCAATTTCTGTGCAAGTTCCTTTGTGACCGGTTTCGTTATACCATTTCTTAATAGTTTCAATACGCTTTTCATTGAAAACTTCATCATTACGTAGCAGTATTTTCCATTCCTCAACTGTAATATCAATATCACAAACGTATTCTAAGCCTACTTTTTCAACTTGTTTTATATTCACTTTCGGATTCTCCTTTTCTTACAGAAGATAAATGCAAATTTCACTCTCCTAATAAGGTTATTATTGCCCTGAATTACTTTTTCAATTTGCAAGACCTTTTAAAAAGATCTCAATTTACAAGTGACTTCGAATGTAATGATATGTTTTTCAACTAACTCTTGCGTTAGTAACTTAAGAATTTTCTCACTTACTTCACATAATTCTTGTACATTGCAGCAAATACTATGTATTTCGCCTCTCTATCGCGATAATATATTTTTCAATATGTTCTTTATCAATCTGTAAGTTCATCCTAAAAAAACCATCTTTGTCCGGCCCCTCTCTTAATCGAAATAGTTTCAATATAATCGAATTTTTGATAATGGCCATTTCCATAAACATAAAAAAACACCCTTAAGAGAGTGTTAGATTGTTTGTTTATATTGTATTTCTCCTAATGCTTCTTTTTCCATCTGTTCAGCTTTAGGTCCTTCTTTAATAATTCGACCAGAATTAACAATGTATTCTAGAGCTTCAATCACTTAATCGCACTTTACGATCCTTATTACAGCATTAACTCGAGTTCTATTACCAACATCTAATTCATATGTCATTAACTTTCACTCGAATACTAACTCTTCAAAATCCTAAACATTTCTTCTTTATGTTTGCTTGCTTTTTCTTCAGTCCATTTTTCATCGTCGAGATTGACTAATTCTTTCATGATCTTCAGTTTCAAGCTTTGTTCGATAATGCTCGGGTAGGAGCTGATTTTCCCTGCAGGTGGCAAATTAGAAAACTTGGAGTTTCCTGACACAGTAATTAACGCAAGGTTTCCAAAACCATCAAGGTCATCCGATTTCCAATTTTCACCCTCAACTAGATGTTGTGGTTGGAAGTGTTCTATCGAAGTTCTAAATTGAAATTGCCAGTCCTCACGCATTGGCGGGATTATTGTCTTATCCAAGTACGAATACCCATCTTTGTATAAAAGATAGTCGAGGTAAGTAAATACGATTCTTTCAAAACCAAATCCACTAGCATTCTGAAAATTTGATTTTATTACTTTTGTTTTGCAGTAATCTTCAAGAATTTCAATGATGTCACATGATTCATTCTCTAGTAACCTTGTTAAGACTAGCGAAATCCAATGCATAGTCTTAGGTGACGTGTACGTTATGCGTAAGCATGATTGCAGAGTTCTTATTTGTTTATTATTCTGACTATCGTCATTGCCGAAAGTACCTACATATTTGGGCTTTTGCCCTTTCACATCACTATATTTCTCTAAACGTTGTAACGACCATTTTCCAGTTTCTTTATAATCTCTAGCATATTCACGTTTCAAAATATATTTATCAAACAACACACGGCATTTTAACATATGATATAAAAAGTTCTTTGCTCTACCAGCATCATTCCATGCCCATGATAGATTATCCAAGAAGTGTTTATCATCAAGTGTTGAATCTCCCTCTTCTAACTTACCAATGACTGCATTTACCTGTAATAAAAAATTTGGGAATGAAATAGTCGATTCAAATCGTTCATTCTCAATTTCATCCTTACTTTCTCCATTATTGAGTAATCTCTTACTTTTTAGAATGTCAATCAAAGGAACAGAATGTTTATCATAGTCATCATTCGGAATACATTCTCTAATTGAATTAAAATCGTCAATATGACCATTGATCCTAGACCAATCTCTTGTAAAAAGAGCCTTTCTAACGTTAGGATCAAAATTCATTTGGATATATGAGTCCATATCAGAGCATTTTTCCCAAATCAATGCTGCAGTTTTTTTATCGTGTTCAGTATCCAAAACTTCTAAAAACTTTGCCTTTGCTATTTCATGAAGTTCTAGTTGCTCACCCCGAGTATTCATGATTTCAAAATAATGATTTAAATCTATTCCTTGCGGAACTTGTACACGAACAAGAAAAACCTTTTCTAGTTTTTTTATTAACTCATTTTTGTCTATTTCTTTCGTTTTTTTAAAATAGTTTTCAATGATTTGATAACCAGCTAAGATTTCAACTGATACTAATTCCTCCAGTATTTCACCACTGTTCTTATTGTTTATCATGTGAAGTGTACGATTTGACTTTTCCCGTGCTTCAAATCTCAACGCACCTTTCGCAAAATTCATGCCAAGATAATTTTCTAATAAAAATAATGTCGTCAATCTTTGTTGTCCATCGATTACTTCATAAACATTATTATCAGTTTGATTAACAATAAGATTTCCAAGAAAATAGTTTTTATTAAGATCGTCTATTGAACTATTAATATCTTCTATCAGTTGTTCTATTTGCGACTCTCCCCAAGCATAGTTCCGTTGATAAATTGGAACTAAATAACTGATATTAGTAAAAATGTTTGATACCGGTATGATTTTTAAATGTCTATCCATCTCCTACCACCTATTCCATTCACTAAGTAAATCATACACTTCTTTGTACTTCTCTTTATTGTTACTCTCAATATCGGGTTGCTCCAAAACAATGAGCTTTAACTCTTCAGCATGGTTCATATCGCTAATTTCTGAAAACAAATCCAAATCTTCGTTCAACCGTTCATGTTTTCCTCGTGCATACTTATTGATTGTCTGAGGATACACAGCATGCATAGTTAGTCGCAAAGAATAGCTCCATGAATATAGTTGGTACATCACACCTTTGGATAAGCTTTCAATACCAAAGCGATCAGCAAAAAACAATAACGCACATTCATATAACTGTTTAATGTAAATATCTCCAGAACGTCTACTCGGAATTTGTTCATTCGTGTGAACCTTTTTAATTAAATTTTGTATTTGCACAAGTTGCCTTCCGTAATGAAGGGTATAATGGAAAAAACGCCTTCCTGCGATTAGTGGCTGTGTTAATTGAAATTGATTTAATGCTTTAGATGCAAGTAGTTCACCGCTTCCATTTGCATTAAACTGTTCTAAGAAAAGGTTACTTGCTTTATGATATATAGCATAATTAAAAACATTTGTGGTTTTAATCCCTTTGAACACATCAATATTACTTGCAGAATAGCCCAAACCAATCTTTCCTTTGTACCATTGCGTCAACGGGTAAAGATAACTTTTAAATAAGTCATTTAAATCATCCTGGTTCACATTTTCCCATTGGTTGATAATTCTTACTTTCTGCTGTTCGTCTTCATCACCCATCTCACGTAAATGATATGACTTCAATAAATCATGTGGATCTAACTCTTTGCCACGAGAATTTTGCGAATCAAAGAATTGAAAAGCCTCTTGCTCACTATCTGTGACAATTTGAACTGCACTACAATGTTCTAATAAATATTGTTTGTATTTCCTTTGCTCATCTTGCGAAAGTTCATTTGTCCGCTTAGACAAAACATCAAAATTAGTCACTATTACATCATTAGATAATTGATTATATTTTTCTCTTAATAGCCCTTGATCCTCATCACCTAAACAGTATAGAAGTATCGAAAGGGTTGTCAGTCTTTGCTGACCATCCACAACGTTGTATCTTTCATCTTCCTTATGTAAAATGACAGAGCCAATTCTGTATTCTCGTGTACCTTCTTGATATGCATGATAAGTATCCAGAAAAAGCGTATTTGTAGACCTCACACTCCAACTATACGGTCGTTGATATGTTGGTAAGGCTAATTTCATTCCAAGTAATTCTTGAATCTTTGTTATTTTTAATTCATCTTGAAGTAGAGCCATCCTTAAATCCCCCTACAATTTTTTACAATTAGTTATTATTCACTAATCATTTTATTCTTTGGGCCAACTTCAGATCATTGAAAAACGTACTTTAATTTTGGTTCCAAATATTAAAACACGTCCCTATTTGTGAAACTTTTCACTTAAACTAAACTGCCATTTAGTTTAAGTGTAGCATTTCACAAAGTGTTCTATTTATTTAATAAATTTGTTAATCAAGAGTAGATTATAAATTGTAGGGTTACATATCGTTTTTCCTAAATATTCCTTGATGGATAATGCAGTACGTTCATTCTGAAGCTTCACTAGTCTTTCTAATAGCGAATCCTTCCCAACTTCAAAATTAAATAAATTAATTTAGTCAACTGCATTCATTGTAGATTTACACCACTTTCTTCTATTATATATGTATTATTTATCGAATTTTTATTTGATTAAGTAACTTCTCTTTTAAGTAATCCTCAATAGATAAATCCGATTCATTGGCAAGTTCACGCAATTTTTCTTTTACGTTTTTTGGAACATTAATTGTTATACTCTCGAAATCAGTTCCTATATAAAGACCATTGTGTCGTAACTGAACAGTTCCTTCTATTAAAAGAGTTTTTAACATTTTGAATATCTCATAGTAATTATCAATGGATTCTTTATCCAGTTGAATAAAGAATGGTTTAATTTTTATAGTTACTTTATTCTTACCTTGCTCTATGTCTATATTTTCAGCGCCAATGAAGTTATAAATGAAATCGAAAAGTCGATAATCTTTACTTTTAATATCATTGAGTAATATAAATTCAAAAGTTGCATAATTTTTCTTTGTAACTCGTTTGAATGTCCCTACTTTATAGATAGGTTCATAACCACTGGCAATAATACCAGCTCCTACTAATTCTTTGCCATGAGCTGTCATCAAAGTAGGTATATTATTTTCAATTCGAATAATACGACCATAATCATTCGTGGTTTCATTTCTAAATGATTGGTACAAATAAAATTCTTTATTCTTTGTAAAGAATGATTTTCGTTTCGATTTACTCTTACTAACATATTCTGATTCTTGAAAACTAGCTAGTGATTCGTTAGAAACAAAATAAGTAGGTTTACCTTTAAAATCAAATTTCGATGCGGCTAATGAGCCATCTTTTATATATTTTTGAAGAGTAGTTACATGTAATCCTACGATTTTCGCAACTTCTGATAAAGTATATCCTTCTGGTCGCTTATATTCCAAAGCAAATGCTTCAACAACATGTTTATCGAACTGCATTGTACCTTCTATTCGCCAGTTATCTTCATACTTTTGTTTCAACTTACCATTACGAACATAATAATAAATGGTAGTTGTTGAAGGTTCTTCTCCCCACTCTTTACCTAAATATTCAATAACTTCCTTTGTAGTTAAGACCTGTTCTTTCTCCTGATATTCTATCAATCTTATAACCTTCTTTCTAAAAATTTTAAATTAAGTAAATTTCTCAATATAGAAGATCCATTCTGAAATCCCCTTCGTGTTTTTTATTTCATCTTATTTTTAAGATATTACTAAGTATATGAATATTGTAGTTTAAATTAAAGGAATCGTATCAATAATAAAAATTGGAATTATAATTAGTATAATCAATATTCATATTTATGTCTAATCTTACTCAAACTTTAAAGATAAAGTTCAAATACTGAATATTTAATAGTAACATCGTGTAAAAGAATGGACAGTTTTATTACTTTTATTTAAATTGGCATATGTGTTAGATAATGAAACTTTAAGTTTAAATTCGCGATATATTACTATAAAGCGTAAATATAGTAATTAATATTTAAATAGTTTAAGATAGAAACATATAATTAAATTTCAATTATTTGGTAAAGTATTGAAAGGAAGTGTAAGTTAATGGAATTTCACAGTTTGTTTCCTGTTAGTAAAATTTACAAAATAATAGTTAATATAAATGAATATCCACTTGCACTAACTAACGAACAAATTCAAATTTTAGATCGAACTCAAGAATTTGCAGAAAAGTATAAAGTAGATGTTCATGAAGCATTTTCAGATATTGATATGATTTATCGCTTTGTATACCAGAAGAAGGAAATAGGAGATTTATATGATGATGAAGCAGATACTGGAAGTAAGAATCGTCAAACACGTAAAACTTACATAAAAGAACTTTTAGTTTTTTATAATCATTTAAACGAAAATAAGCATGTACTATTGGAGGATACATTTCATACAAAAAGTCAAAGTATATTACGTATCATAGAACCACGACATATTCTTAATTATCAAAAATGGTTAGTACTTGCTCCGTTAGGTCGTAACGGTCAACCTTATAAAAAAACAACAATCGCTAAAAAGACGGTTGTACTAAAGGCTTTTTTCAAATACTTGTATGAGCAAAAATATACAGAAATGCCACTACACTACTCACTAGTTTCAGCAAATGTAACTCGAAATGATTTACCGAATCGAGATATTACATATGATGAAGTAAAACAAATATTAGACTTTTATAAGAACTCTCCGTTACATTACACGATACTAATTACCTTAGCAACTTCAGGCCTACGTGCAGCTGAACTTGCGACTGCTAAATGGAAAGATATTTCAAAGGATCATCGTGGTTATTGGTTAAAAGTTATGGGGAAAGGTCGTAAAGAACGAGAAGTATATTTAATGGATTATGTGTTTGATGCACTAGTACAATTTAGAAAAAGAAAAGGATTGGCTACAGAATTAGATTCGTTGGATGATTCATATTTAATTTTAACAAGTAAAATGAAGCCTTATAGTCCAAATCATTTATCTAAGTTCGTATCTGAAATGATCAGTCGGACAAAGTTGCCTTTCCTGCTACACCATACACGAAACGGCAAAATCTCAGCCCATTTCTTTCGTCATTTCTATGCTATATTCAGTAGAGAAAATGGTGCAGACATATACTCAATTTCTACATCGCTTGGGCATGAAAGTATAAGAACAACTCAGATTTACCTGGCAAAACATGAAAAAAGGGATACAAATGTAGGCTTGGTATGGAAGAATAAATCTAATTTCTAAGGTTCAATAAAACATATATATAATAGAAGAAACTCATTAATTCAAATAAAAAAGATATATATAATACCTTCTATTTTTCCATAAAGCACTTACTTTTTAGTATATTCGTCTGAAAAGTCAATTCCAGCTCATTGATAGTAGTCACAATTATTTCCTTGCACTTTTATTCCTTTTGAAATCCTAATTAATGTTAATTTACATAAAGGAGAAGTAAAAAAGACAACAGTTTACTGTTGTCTTTTCTATTTACAAATTACATACAATAAAAGGTATAGTGATCACTGCAATTAACATCAAAATCCAATTATACTTCTTAAGGTTTGCTTCAAATTTTTGTAGTTCATCTATTGAGCTTGTTTTAAGGGTTTTCAGTTAGTCCGCCTTGGTTCCTAATTGGAACCAGGTTACAGGATGGGATATGTACACTTTTTAATAAAAGCAAATAATGGTATTTACTTAATAATAAAATTTATACTAAAAAATTACGAAGCTCCTATTGATTCTCTTAAAAAATAGAGGTTTCACATGACTATTGCTTAGAAAGAAAGACTATTATAGATCCCATTGGTCAGATCTACAAACATTTTATCGATCAAAATAATGATTATATACCTCAAAAAGGAGAAACTCCTAATGCTTCTTTAATTCAAGCATGCTTTAGGAGTCTCCTATAAAGAGTTAAGGGAATGTCACATAAACAGTATCAGTTTTAACTTCTAAAAATTTTTAATATTCAAAAAAATATTTAAATTAATATTAAATTTTAATAAAGTTAACGGACTTATTCTCCGTATTTACTAGATTGAAGAGCAAACTTGAAAGAGTAAAAACAACTTATTAATTGATTTAATTCATTTTTAGCTTTCTCCAAAATTTCTTCATCTTTATATATCGAAAATCTTGTGATATATCGATCTAATTTATCGTTTAGTTCGATAATATTATCTGAACTTTTATGTTTCGCATTCAAACGAGTTAAGTCTTTAGCAAAAGCTTCACTTAATGATTGAATACTAGGGATATCTATTTCTTTTTGGATAGAAACAATAGAAGGTGTGTAATCCATCCTGTATGCTTGACCTGGTATTTTCTCCCAAAATTCTTCCCATTCATCAAGTAATCCTGCCTTATAAAGAATCAACTTTAAATATCCACATAACCATGCAGTACAGCTCGTATTTCTATTTTTACAACCTTTTCCTTCCTCTAACTCATTGCAATACTTACAACAAGACCCACCAATTGCAATACAAACATTACATATGGATGAAATACCAACGCCTTCTAAATACTGATGTCCAAAGTGTATCAGTTCTTCTCTTGTCATGAGACGTTCCTTTTCATAAGAATCCATCACTTTTAATCCTTTCTTTTTTACTAAAAGAGAGTGTTTTGCTCTTTGAAAACACTTGAAATCTTTAAAACTTAAAAACTAATCCTCATTGAATTTATCAATCATTGAGATCGTATCAAACAAATAATTGTTAAACATTAACAAAGCAACAGGAGTAATCGATATTTATTTGGTCTCGAAGGAAATAGATGACCTTGTAACCTTCTTTAGTACCAGATTCAATGCTTTTATTACGTAAAAAGTTGTTGCGATACTGTAGATCCTTGATGTATCACCCTCAAGATACCTATCAATTATATGAAATTGTCCTGTTAGATTCCCGTGTAACGACCCAATAGCATATTTCTCAGCCACTCTTATTCCACCCTGTGAAATTACGTTTGTTCATCTTTATGCACATCTCTTTTTGCTTGTATATAAAATTCTACTAATGTGTCAAAACCTTTACGAAAATACGGGTCTCGATAGAACTTGTTGACAAAACCTTCTTCTGATAAACCATCCATCTCTTTTACTATTTCTTTAACGATCTCTGCTGCTCCTTTTTGTATTTCATATTTTAATTTTAAATGCATACGTCCACCTTCCATTACACTTGTTATTCATCTAACATCTTTTACGAATTCACAACCATATACCCACGTTGTCCTATAACTTCTTTAACTTTCGCATATCTTATTAATTCAGTAGTATTATCATAATCAGACGTTACTATTTCTTCGCCTACATCCTTATTAAACAATCTAGTATAATCTATGTTAGTAAGAGCATTTAATAAAGACCCATGATGATTATTTTATTCTAATTATGGTCTATGACAAAAAAAGTCGAGACTTAAATTTAAAGTCCAACTTTTTTTGTCATAAAAAATATATATACCTTCTTAAGAATAGTAAATTTTTCTATCATTATTAATCTTCTTTAAATTTATCTAACATACTAATCGTATCGACTAAGTGATTATTAAAAATTTGACGGGCAACTACTAATAACTCAGAAATCATCGGATCTCTAAGGGAATATGTAACTTTATTTCCTTCCTTCGTACCATATACAATGTTTTTATTTCGTAATATTGAAAGTTGTTGAGATACAGCAGACCCTTCACTACCTATTATACTTTGGATCTCATTTACATTTCTCTCACCCTCACTCAGAATTTCAAGAATTCGAATTCGTAGTGGATGACCTAGTGCTTTAAAAAATTCTGCTTTAAATTGTTGTAGTTCTAAATTCAATTGTGTTCCTCCAAACTATCTTTATGATCAAAGATCCTAATTTCAAAATATTTATTATCTTAACTATACCTATTCAGAGTGTTATTTTAAACTTTATAAAGATAATTACTCAATAGAGTCTAATCTATTAAGATCTTTTTCGTCTTTTTTTTGGTCCTTACTATCTAAAAGGTTTGGTTTGGATAAGATTGAACATTCTAAAAATGCATAGTGCTTGCAACCTAGACACTTATTATAATTAATATTTAATAAAGCGTATGAAATAGCCTCACCTGAATGTTCAAAAATATTTTGTTTACCAATCACATCATACAATTTGGTACGAATTAATAAGTCTTTTGGTTGAGAGTGAAGACCTGTTAGTAACACAAAACTGTCATTTCTTCTGAGATAGTTAACGATATTAGCTAACTTAGCTTCTCCCGTTGTATCGATAAAAGGAACCTTTCCGAATCTTAATATTAAAAATTTTGGATTATTATCTATTAACTTCAAAATAGATTGTTCAAATAGATTGGCAGTTCCAAAAAAAATTGGACCTTCAATTGTAAAAATGCTAATTTGAGGACAATCGTGGTACTCATTAACTGTATGTGACATCAATTTTTGATTCTGACGGGAACGATCTGGTAATACCTTTCTAACGATATGAAGTTCGGACATTCTTTTAACAAATAAAATAACTGCAACGATTAAGCCGACTTCAACGGCCGTTGTTAAATTTAGAAAAACGGTCAGTAAAAAAGTTAAGATTAAAATAATAGCGTCACTGGATTTAGTTTTTAAAATATGAATAAACTCTTTTCTTTCACTCATGTTCCATGCTACAAACATTAAAATTGGAGCCATACTAGCTAAAGGAATTTGTGATGCAAATGGTGCAAACACTAATAAAATGATTAGGACAATAACACCATGGATAATTCCAGAGATAGGTGAAACAGCACCACTCTTTATATTCGTTGCAGTCCTAGCGATTGCTCCTGTAGCTGGTATTCCTCCGAAAAAAGGAATAATCATATTAGCAATCCCCTGTCCTATTAACTCCTTATTACTATTATGCCTACTACCTGACATACCATCTGCGACTACTGCTGACAAAAGTGATTCGATCCCGCCAAGCATTGCAATGACAAACGCAGGACCAATTAGTGTTTGAATTTTTTCCAAATTCAGATCAACAAAATGAAATGCTGGAATACTACTCGGAATAGCGCCAAATGTGGAATTAATTGTTGGAACTTCCCCTTTAAAAAGAAGGTAAGCGGTTATACTAGAAAAAATAAGACCAATTAATGATCCAGGCACTTTTGGGTATAGTTTAGTAACTGTAATAACAGAAATAAAACATAACATTGAAGTTATTAAACTATACGGATTTATTGTCGCAATATGTAATCCAATTTCTCTCATATTTGAAATGAAATCCTCATGCTTAGTTATATTTTGAAGTCCTAAAAAATTAACAATTTGTCCAGTAAAGATAATAACTGCTATTCCTGTGGTAAATCCTATCGTAACAGGTCGAGGTATAAATTGAATTAGAAAACCCATTTTAAAAATCCCCATTAGGGTGAGAAAAACACCAGCTAAAAAACCTGCAATTAGTAAATTATCATAACCATAATGAATTACAATTGATAATAGTATAGGTATAAATGCGCCTGTAGGTCCCCCTATTTGAAACTTAGAACCTCCAAAAATAGATATTAATATTCCTCCAATAATCGTTGTATAAATTCCATATTCAGGTTTCACTCCTGAACTAATCGCAAAAGCCATACCTAAAGGGATTGCAATAATACCAACAATTATTCCAGAAATTAGATCTTTTCTAAAAGACTCTATTTTATACTGTACAAATCTACCTCGCCATTTCACCTTATTGCACCTTCTCGTATATTTGATTATTTGAATATACAAATATTTAATATAATTATAATAACAGATCACTTCCCCGTCAAATAAAATCTTATAATTTATTCTTGTAACTATTTACCAAAAGGTTTATTCCATATTTATCTACAAATTTTTTAGTAATTTACATATTCAGCAAATACAAAAAGAACTAAAAAAAGAACCTCTTCGAAAGGTCCTTTCCCATATAGATGTCTTATTTATTAAACATCTATATTTTTTTTACAAACTCAGATTTTAATTTCATTGCTCCAAATCCATCAATTTTGCAATCTATATCATGATCTCCATCAACCAGACGGATACTTTTTACTTTTGTACCAATTTTAACTACGAGAGAAGTTCCTTTTACTTTAAGATCTTTGATGACAGTCACTGAATCACCATCATTTAAAATATTTCCATTGGCATCTTTTACAACTTTCTTATCATCCATTTCAGTTCCAATATCCAGTGTCCATTCATATCCACATTCAGGGCACACAAATAGATTACCATCATGATAAGTATATTCTGAGTTGCATTTTGGACAATTTGGTAGTTCAACCATTTTTTATTTCCTCCTTAAATTTGCTTTTTTAATCATGTTTTTATGTTTTTAGTTGGAAAAGAATTCTTCCATTCAAAAATGGTAAAGGAAATTCTTCATCCAGCTATACTCTCATAGTTTAATCATCCTGACAACATATATTTATGTAGATTTGAATATTTGAATATACTATTTAAAAGTGGGAAAATTAACACTAGAATAAACATTTGATTCGTAGATTAATAAATATTATGAGGAAAAAAATATGAAAAATAGATATTTTAGTTTATTACTTATCTGTTGTTTACTGATTGGAGGAGGTTGTTCGAACTATAAGGAATTAAACGGAGTAGCGATCGTAGTTGCAATGGGATTAGACTATTTACCCCAAGAAAAAAAGTACATTATGATTGCTCAAATCATAAATCCCAGTGCAATTGCATCTCAAACAGGTTCGCAAGGGATCCCTGTTATATCCGTAGTAGCGAAAGGTAGAACAATTTCAGAAGCTGCTCGTCTTTCTTCAAGAAAAAACTCTCGCACAAATATTTACTCACATGTTGCTTTGGTTGCACTAGGAGAAACATTGGTAAAGAAAAAATCTGTAAAGTATATATTCGATGTATTTGAAAGAGATTCCAAAATACGAGTAAATGTGCCAGTAATTATTGCTCGAAATAACAGTGTTTTTGAGGTGTTAAATACTATCCCTACTCTTGATAAAATACCTGCAAAGTCAATATATGGGAAAATACATAATACTTCTATTTCCTTGGGGGAAAATAGTGAAAATGAGATACGAGAAGTAATTAGTAAAATTTCAAGTAAAGGTAGAGAGCCTACAATTAATGGTGTTAGTATAGAAAATAAAAATAATACGTCCGAATCATTAGCAAATATGGAAAATGCTAAATCATCATATCCATTTATAAACGGAACAGGTATTTTTAAAAATTAGAAACTAGTAGGATGGTTGGATGGTCCGTCGGCTAAGACCATCCAAATAATTGACAATAATATAAAAACGACTAATATACAAATTCGATGTAATGAAGATACTTTTGACTCAATAGAGCTTACTCGAATCAAAAGTAAAGTAACAATAAAAATGAAGAATCAATTACCAGTGATTGTAGTAAAAATTAATTCAATTGGACATTTTGATGAAGTATTATGTAATGATGAATTTGATAAAGCAAAGACTTTATCAAATTATGAAAAAAAGGCTGAGCATGAAATTAATCAAATAATTGTCAATGGAATTGAAAAAGTTCAACAGTATGGTGGCGATAGCTTTGGATTTGGTGATAAATATCATTTATTAGACGCTAAAACTTTTAATAAAGTTGCTGATCATTGGAATGAATTATTTGTAGATGCAAAAATTAAAGTACAAGTTAATATACAAATTGAAAATGTAGGGATGAGAAAAAAAGCCTATCCATTCTAGAAATATGTTTAAATTTGAAAACCGACTGATCAATTAATGATAGTTGGTTCTCTTTTTAAAAAGGTACATTCTAATACAAACGAATGTGTTAGTTGACCTTTACTTTTAGTAAAAAATTTTCTATTTAAAATATTCGAGCATCCCTTCAACAATTGAATTTGTTGTATTTGTTTGAAATTCTTCTGAAGTCATTCGCGCTTCATCAGTTGAATTTGAAATGTATCCAAGTTCAATTAAGATTGCTGTTCTTGTTAATATATTGGCAAGTATGAACTTGGCAGCAGGTGAGTTGACTACTGGGACTGATACTAATCCTCCTCCTAGTAATTTGGTAGCTGCTTGTTTAAGATGTAGGGTGTATTTACTAGTTTTAAAGTGAACCATAAAAAATTTTAAAAGAGCAAACTAAATTGTAAGTACTATAAAAAAGAGCAACTACTGTTCAAGTAGTTGCTCTAATCCAATTTTTAGAGGGCTTAATTCGTACATGTTTTTAACATCTAATTATCAATTATTTCTCAGAATAGAAGTATTAAATACTAGGAAAGGTCTTTAAACACAAATCAAAAAGACTAATTTGTTGTCTTTTCTTTTTACAAATTGCTTACAATAAAAGGTATAGTGATCACTGCAATTAACATCAAAACCCAATTATACTTCTTAAGGTTTGCTTCAAATTTTTGTAGTTCATCTACTGAGCTTATTTTAAGGGTTTTCAATTAGTCCGCCTTCTTTCTGATACTTTATGTTCAAAGGATGAAGTTATTATAATCTACAGTTGTGAATTTAATGTGAATTTACGATAAATTTAATGAACTATATATACTTCCATTTCCATACCCATTTTGTGCCATTATACCCAAAAACTATATATAATAAAGTAAAATACCTGATTAATTAGTTCCTTATCTTAATTAGTAATTAGAAATTGGACATAAAAAAAGAGACTCATTCTGTGCGAGTCTCTCAACTATATATATTATATTAATACTTATCTTGAATAGCCACCAAGACTTTGTTCAGCCATTTGAACTAAGCGTTTTGTTATTTCTCCACCTACAGAACCATTAGCACGAGCAGTTGAATCTGGACCTAGATGCACTCCAAACTCCGAAGCTATCTCCATTTTCATTGCGTCAATTGCAGATTGAGCATTTGGTGAAGCATATTGATTTGAAGATTTGTTTGCCATGATGTTTTAGCTCCTTTAAATATTAGTTTGTCTGATAAGAGAATATCAGATTGGAGATAGTATTATCTCTAAAATTAAAATCTATTCAAATTAATTTTAAATTACAGGTAATATTAAAATTGAGCTATTATAACGCTCAGAATAGTTTATGACCCGCGAGGTTTAATTAAAAGGATTCATAGCGAACTAATAAAATTAAAGAAGCTGAAAACCCAATAACACCAAGGCCTACAGCTTCTCTAAAAGTATGGAACTGGACTTGAACCATCGACCCCTACCCTGTCAATTACAGGATGCGCGGATTATTCAGTATTACTGGATATTTTAGGTCAATTAAGTCCATTAAATCAAGGAGTCATTGTAATTTTATGCACAGCTTGTCCGTTATTTCTATTGTTTCTATTAAGTCTGTGCAATTTTTGTGCAATGAATATGATTGAATAAGTGAGGTAGGGTGCACTTGTTATTTTAAGGTACTGATTTCAACATTTATAAATTAGTTCATTTCAGCAGGGATCTCTTCTGGCGCAAGTAATCCTCTCCGCAATATCTTACCTGTACTATTTTTAGGCATTTCAGAAATGATTTCGATTTCTTTAGGTACTTTATATTTTGCTAATTTAATTTTACAGAAATAGAATAATTCATCAGTTGTAACACTTTCATTACTACAAACAACGAAAGCTTTCACACTTTCACCATAATGATGATCAGGTATTCCAATTATGGCTGCTTCTACGATGGCCGGATGCTGATAGAGCACTTCTTCGACCTCTCTTGGATAAACATTATATCCACCTACAAGTACCATATCCTTTTTTCGATCAACAATATAGATGTATCCTTCTTTATCCCTTTTTGCTAAGTCACCTGTATAAAACCAACCATTTTTCAAAGAGGAAGCCGTGGCATCAGGCATGCCAAAGTATCCAATCATAATATTCGGACCTTTTACAATTAGTTCTCCTACTTCACCTCTTGGAACTTCGACTCCATTTGGATCGACAATCATATTTACTACATATGGTATATCTACTCCGACTGAACCAGTCTTTTTATTTCCTTTTAAAGGATTGATTGCTGTAATTGCGGAGGTTTCAGAACATCCAAAGCCTTCTAATACAGTAGTATTAAACTTTCCTTCAAATCTTAGAAGTAATTCAACAGGTATAGAGGCTCCACCTGATAAACATACCCTAACACTTGAAAAATGGTCAGCTGAGAAATCTTTTACTTGCATTAAATAGCTATACATAGTTGGTACACCAGCAAATAAAGTTATTTTTTCATTTAAAATCGTTTGAATAACATCAGTTGGACTAAATTTTTGTGAAATAACGATATTTGCTCCACACATAATTGGTGCATTTATACATACAGTCATACAAAATACATGGAACATAGGAAGTACTGCTAAAATTCGATCGGTTTCTTTAAATTCTATTAATTTAGTAAAAGATGCGGCAGTCGAAGCCATATTACGCTGAGATAACATGGCACCCTTTGGTTTACCGGTTGTACCAGACGTATATAAGATCATTGCAAGATCGTCTTCATTGATTAAAGGGTAATCATATCGATCAGCAGCTTGAACAAGAAGTTCCCAAGTAGATTCGATATAAAACGTCATTTCTAAATCGTTTAATTGCTCTTTTAGATTAGCTAGTACAAACTCCAATGAAGTATTTGCAATAACAGCTTTCGATTGACTATTAGATAGTATATAGGAAATTTCATCTCCTGTGTAAATTGGATTAATCGGTACAACAACCCCACCAGCACGAAGAATACCATAATAGGCAATGACAAATTCAGTGCAATTACCTAATAATAATGCTACTTTGTCACCTTTTTTAATTCCATAGTGAATTAAGTTGGAAGCAACCAAATCAACAGTCGAATCCAACTCACGATATGTCATACTTTCATTTGCAAAAGTAAGGGACAAACGATTTGGAAATTTTTCAGTACTTTTTCTTAAATTTTCATTTAAGTTCCAGCTCATTTATTCTGCTCTCCTTCTATATAAACTATTAATTTCGTTTTATCTTAAATCCATACACGTAACAGACTATTTTTCGAAAATTCAAATAATCACAGCTGTTTTTTATAAAAAACTAGGGTTCCAACTTAATAAAAAGCAAACTAGGGGTTTGTTACTATTTAAAAAGTTTTCGAATAATGTTTAATGCTCCTTTTGTAGTATGGTATCTTACATTTAAATCAAATTTAGTTGTTTGATTTAGAACACTCTTTTCGTGTGTGAAACATTTAAATGAATGGATTCCATGATAGGATCCATGTCCACTATGCCCGACTCCGCCAAATGGTAAATGAGGTGTTGTAATATGATATAAAGTATCATTTATACATCCTCCACCAAATGGAATGTTATTAATAATCCGTTCTTTTACTGAACTTTTTTCCGTGAACAAATAAAGTGCTAATGGTTTAGGATTACTGTTAATGTCATTGATTACTTCATCAATTGAACGGAAAGTTAATACTGGTAAAATAGGGCCGAAAATTTCTTCTTTCATTACGGGATGATCGAGTGTAACATTTGTAAGAATAGTAGGTTCAAATGCTAGTGTTATTTCGTCAGTTTCCCCTCCGTAAAATACAGTAGGTCCAGCTAATAATTTTTTTAACCTTGAGAAATGGCGGTCATTAACAACATGTGTGTAATCACTATAAGTAAGAGGATTTTCCGTAAATAATCTCTCAATCTCTTCTTTTAATGTAGAAAGAAACTTTTCTTCAATTGATTTGTGTACGTATATATAATCAGGAGCAATACAAGTTTGACCAGCATTAAAAAATTTCCCCCATGCAATCCTTCGAGCAGCAAGTTTAATGTTCGCACTTGAATCGACGATTGTTGGGCTCTTTCCACCAAGTTCTAAAGTAACAGGCGTTAAATGTTTACTTGCCGATTGCATCACAATACTTCCGACCTGAACACTACCTGTGAAGAATATATGGTCAAATCTCTCATTTAATAGGGCTGTACTTTCTTCAACTCCTCCTTCAATACAGGCAATAAACTCACTTGAAAATGTCTCTTTAATCAATCTTGCGATCAATGCAGAAGAGTTCGGCGTCAGTTCTGAAGGTTTGATAATAGCTGTATTTCCACCAGCTATTGCACCAATCAACGGGATAAATGTTAGCTGAAATGGATAGTTCCAGGGTGAAATAATTAAATTCACACCATAAGGTTCACGGTAAACTTTGCAACTACTGCCAAAATGAGTGATTGGCGTTTGAACTTTTGAAGGCTTCATCCATTTTCTTAACTGTTTTTTGACATATGTAATTTCATGTAGTATTAAGGCAACGTCTCCAAAAAACCCTTCAAACTCACTCTTATTTAAATCCTTTTTTACTGCTTCTAAAATAAGTTTCTCATTTTCTGAAATTACTTTATATAATTTTACTAGCTGTTGAATTCGAAATTCATATGATCGAGTCTTTCCAGTTTGAAAGAAAGCATTCTGTGATGAAACCAATGAAGCATATTGAGATGAATCAACTAATGTTTTTTCGATTACTTGTTCCATGATTAAACACTCCTTATAGTCGAAATTGTAATAGCCACCTATTCTTTAGCTATTTTTTCTAACTATTATGAATCTATCGAAATACAAAACTATTTGATTTTCAATTTTGATAAAACAAATTGTATCTACCTGTACTAGGGTCGTTTTTCTTCTTTTTTTACTTATCCATTAAACTATATTAATTCCTTGGTCATTTTCTTGTGCCATCTTAATAACACGCTCATCTGGATGCACAAAAACCAATAATAATATACTTGCAACGACAAGTAATGCAATGATGCTAAAAATAGAATAATTATGCCCCATTTCTACGTTTCCTTTTCCGGCAGATTGGATTAAATAACCTGTTACAATTGGGCCAATAATTCCTGCTGAATTCATAAATGAAGTACCTAAGCTTGCCATTAATCCACTACGTTCAGGAGAAAAACTCATTAATAACTGGGGACCTAAAGCTAAGAACACATTTACAAATCCACTTGCAAAAGCAATAGTAACAATGACCCAAACAGTTGAATGAATGAACAGTATTGAAGTCAACATAGCTCCTGCTGACAGCATCGTAATGATTGATAAATTTACACGAGATTTACGAGAATCCCCACTTTTCTTATACAATATATCTGAATAAGTGCAAATCGCATAAGAAATAATCATCGAGCATAAGCCAATACTTAATACCGAATAGCCCATCTGTTGAGATGATAGATGAATCACTTTTACCAAATACTGTGGCATCCAGACAAGTAGCCATACTACATACCAAAAACATGCGAATAAAGCTAGTATCGATGGTATTGAATTACGTGAGAATACTAGTTTGACTATTTCAGAGGATTTCAATTTTGGTTGTATAGATATATTAAGATTAGGTTTCTTTGTTTCAACCGGTTTATCCTTACCAAATGGAATCCAAAAAAGAACCCACAATAGGCTGAATACACCAAAACTAGCAAACGAAAATCGCCACCCAAAATTATGAATCAGATGAACAACAATCGGAGCATATAAAAATGCCCCAATTTGAGCACCTATGTTCAGAATGGATAAAGCCCGTCCTTGCTGCTCTTTTGGGAACCATTTACTTACGTGACTGTACATCGCTGGTGCACTCGGACCTTCAAACATTCCGAGTAAAATTCGGTACAAGATAAGTCCAGTAAGACCAGTGATGGCGAATGCCCCTAGCTGTAAAACTGTCCATGCTAGCAAAAGAATTGTAAGCATTTTTTTTGATCCAATTTTGTCTGACAATGCTCCACCAACGATTGCTGCCAATGAAAATAACCAGAAAAAACTGCTTCCGACCACTCCCCACTGAGGAGCTGATAATTTAAATTCTTTCATAATCGCAATTGAAGCATATCCAGACACCGATTTATCTGCATAGTTAATCATTAATCCGATAAATAAAAATAAAAGTATGATTCCACGAATTCTCTTCAAAGTAAGTCCCCCTTTTTGAATACTTCACCTTTCAGCCACATCATGCACTATTAAAAACCGTCGACAACATGATCTGCAATTAACACAAGGAGGCTTACATAGTCGACGGATTTATTTCTTCAATTTAATTTTGAACTTCTGCTATCTCAACGATATTTTTTAGTGCATTAATAAATCCGGTATGTTCTCCTTGATGATAAATCGCAAAATTAAACAATTCCCCATTTGTCTCTAAAGAGAGAGGTTCTAACAGTAGTGGCTCAGTTAATTTCAGATCAAATCCTTGGACAGCCA
Organism: Bacillus sp. AFS017336; assembly: GCF_002555445.1. Taxonomy (NCBI): domain Bacteria; kingdom Bacillati; phylum Bacillota; class Bacilli; order Caryophanales; family Bacillaceae; genus Bacillus; species Bacillus sp. AFS017336. The sequence continues at coordinate 91,463 of NZ_NUCO01000027.1, read as the reverse complement.
GTTCTTCTACTCGCGTTTTTTGATCAATTAATTGGTCAATTAACGTCTCCAATGAGGGTACGTTTTCTTGAAATTCAGTTGGTTTCGTTCCTTGTCCGAATAATTCAATATAATGAAGTGGAAATTCTGTTGGATGATTAGGTAACAAAAACAAAAGCTGTTCATTAATCGTTAAAATATGTCCAACATTCCAATGAAGTGAATTATTAAAACCTTTAGGTTGATGATTTGCAACCACTTCAGCGATAGACTTAAGCATCTTTATTAATGTAACATGTGATCGATTAAATATATTTTTTTGTTGATTCCAGAAATTCATAAACATTCTCCTTTTCTCTTAAAAGATTTTCATAAGAAAGTTTTTTAACCGTACATTTCGGATACACATTTTCCCAAGACCTAAACCTCTACAAAAATTTCTTCTCCATCTATGTTCACTTCATAGGATTTAAGATTCATATTTTTTGATTCAAATAATGTCTTACCTGTACTAACATCAAATTCATATCCATGCCATGGACACCGAATGATTTCATTACATCGACCAAATTCGATTTCTCCTACACAAGGGCTAAGTGTTGTACCTTCTAATGTTCTGGCTCCTACCATTCTTGCTCCCTCATGTGGACAAAGGGCACTTAATACCTTATAGGTAGAATCTTTCATACAACATAAAAGTAATTTTTTCCCATTTACCGTAATTTCTTTGATTTCTCCTGGGTTCATGTCATTTATTTTGGCAACTGCGAATTTCATATTTTCCCTCCTCCCCTATTACTCAAAACCGTAAAATTCTCGAGCATTATCGTACAATAGACGTTGCTTTAATTCTTTAGGGAAAATACTAGGATACGCACGGTATGGATCATCAAAATCCCAATGAGGGTAGTCCGTTGAAAAGACAAGCATTTCAGGCCCAATCATATCAATAATTTGCAATAACTGTTTTGCATCTTCTGGGTCATCCATCGGTTGAGTACTGAAACGGAAGTGTTTTCGGATATATTCACTCGGATTTTTTGTTAACCATGGTACTTCTCTTCGAAGAGAGCGATAGTTCACATCGAATCTCCACATTAGATGGGGTAACCATGTGAATCCACTTTCTAAGCAAATAAATCCTAAGCTTGGATACTTTTCAAACACCCCATGTGTTATTAGACTGACAATTTGAGTCATGAAATTTTGCGGCATCGTTGTATGCCACTGCATGTAATAAGTCGGATATCCGCCCGCTGGTTGTGTGTCCGTACTTTGATGCATTGAAATTCGCAAATTATTTCTTTCTGCAGCTTCATAGATTGGATGGAAATATGGATCTCCAAATTCCACGTCATACAATACAGGCATCATGATTTGTACGATTTTCGGGTGGCTACCAACGCGGTCAATTTCTTGCGCCGCAGCCTTTGGGTCGCGTGTATTAATGCAAATTGATCCACGTAATCGATCGTCTTTAGTCAACCAATTTTCAATAACCCAATCGTTGTAAGCACTCGCAAGCGCATTACGAAATTCTGGCTGAACTGCCTTTGGTGTATCAGAAGGATAAAATAAGCTTGTTAAGATGGCATATTTAATATTGTATTTATCTAAAACTTCTCTTTTCATTAAATTGAAATCTGTTCCTGCAAACCAATTTTTATCGTCATTTTTTAAATCCAGTCGGTCTACTCCGCCAGGAAGTGGCCAAGTATATGGTAATCTTTTTGGTTGCCATTGTCCTCTTTCTAAATAACCTCTCCACGGCTCCTCCATGTAAGGTAATAAGTCAAACACTGATACTGGCATTTCATGGATATCACAATCGATAACGGGTAAACCTTTTCTTGTCTTTTCTTTTTCTAAGTCTGTGTTCTGTTGGATAGTAGTCATTTTCTTCCTCCTATTTGAATTACTGTAAATGATGAAGCAATAGACTTGCTTCGATTCAGTTTTGACTGTTTCACTTAAGATGCAATTTTTGCAAGTTCTCCATCATAAATACGCTAAGGAATCTTCAGATGAATCTAAATTTTCAGATATTATAATTCTTAATCCAATTATAAAACTTATATCCATATTGGGTCAATACATTTACATAAGCGTTTTAAAAATATTTTAGATTATCTAATTTTATAGATAAAACACCAATGATATATTCATTTTGGATGTAAGTACAAACAACTAAAATCAGGAACCGATTAACATTATGCTCATTCTTGTAGTAAAAAACAGTCATTTTTCTTAAGTAAACCGATAAGTAAAAACATTATTGTTAGTTGCAATTGATCTTTAACTATTAAATGACTGCTAATATTGATACTGTTTTTTAAAAATAATAGTGATAAAATGACGATAGTGAATCTTATAATTAAGGAGAAAAGCTTTCATGTTCCAATTTTTAAATCAAGAATCACAAAAAGCGCACACTCAAAAACGTATTTACAAATTGATATGGAAATATGGTCCGATTTCACAAGGAAAAATCATGGAGTTTACTGGATTAAAACAAAGTACTTGTTCGCGCTTTATCGAAGATCTCACAAAAGAAGAGCTAATTAGTGAAGGTAATTTTGGTGAATCGAGAGGAGGAAGAAAACCAACTCTCTATCAAGTTACACCAAATAACTATTTTGTTATTGGCATAGACGTATCTTCTACACCCAGTAAAATATTGATGATGGATCTTTCCTTAACAATCACAGCTGAATCAGTACTCTTTCTCTCTCAAGGAACTTCATCAGAAAATGCGGCTCAAAAAATTGCCCAAGTCATTTCACACATGTTACAAGCACATCAAATTAATCATTCATGTATTCTTGGAATAGGAATTGCCCTCGAAAATTCGGTCATCGATTTAGATAAAAAAGTACTTAGTACTATTCTTGGTGAACAGTTACAAATGAAAATATCGATTGAAAATAGTTCAAATGCCGCAGTTTTAGGTGAATATCAACAAGGTTCATGGAAGGGTTCAGACAATGCTGTATTTATACATAGCGGGATTGGTATTCGAACTGGCATCTTAACAAACGCACATATTCTCCGTAAAACGACAGATACAGCCGGAAAATTTGGACATGGCCATATAGTGGTCGATATTCATGGGCGAAAATGTATTTGTGGAAATTTCGGTTGTGCTCTTGCTTATTCCTCTATTCCAGCGATGATTGATGATACAATAAACGCTTTAAAGAGAGGTCATTCTTCGATATTAAATGAAAAGTTTTCTGTAAATGAACAAATAAATTTTGATGATATTTGCTCAGCAGTTCAAGAAAATGATCCTTTATGTATCCAAGTCATTAAAGATGCTGCTATTTACTTCGGGGCTGGACTTTCTACCTACTTAAGCATTGTCCATCCCGAAATCGTTATTTTAGGTGGACCAACTATAGCAAAGATCGATTTATTTTATGAAATCGTAATTGAAACTACACAAGAGCGAATGAAAAAAGTTTATCCTGATTATGAATTTAAATTTACTCGTCCTACACTTGGCGAAAACGCAGCGGCCATTGGAGCAGGCTGTATTGTTATACATGAATTATTGGATTAATTACACAGCCAAATATGATACTGCTGTTTTATTAATTGAACCGGTAACTGATTGGATTCATCGTTACCGGCTCATTTAATCATTTGTTTTCTTCCACTTCACCTTATTTTCGCTTCATTTATTTTTCTTAGTTTGATACGTATGCTTACTATTAATTAACTTTCGCAAATCTCCTCGGATTAAGCCGTCTTTCATTTCGTTCCATTGAAATGGAATAAAAGGTGCTAAACATGGTACACCAAGAGATTTAAGTGATGCCATATATGCAATTAGAATGATGAATCCTATTAGAATACCTGTTACTCCAAAAAAATAACCAAGTAGTAGAAAAATAAACCTTAGTATTAGTACAGTTCCATATAACCCTCCTGCTGCGATTACAATCGTTGCTAAAAAATTAGTTCCAACTATAATTAATGTTAATGGATGGATTAGTTTAGCCGAAACCGCGGTCTGGCCTACTACAATTGCACCAATCAAAGACACTATAATAACAGTTGACTTTGGTATTCGTAGTGCTGCTTCGGTCAGAAATTGAAACAAAATCAAAACGAAAAAAATTTCAATCAAAATAGGAAAAAGTGTATCTGAGCTGGATAACAATTTTTTAGCAAAATGATGTGGAATCCAATTATGATGAAACCGTTCCATTGACACATATAATCCTAGTAAGAAAACTGACAGGAACCCACCAAATAAGCGCATAAAACGATACCCAAATCGACCTGATTTTGAAAAATATTCATCAGGTTGATGAATATTTTTGAGAAAAAGGCAGGGAACAATTATACAAGAAGGGTTACCGTTTACCAGAATTACTACTCTGCCTTCAAACAAAGCTGAAACCGTTACATCTGGCCGTTAACACGTAAAAGTAAGTGGAAAAAGCTTCTTCTTCCCTTCTAATGCATCTTCTATTACTCTAGCTTCTAATAAATAATCAACATCGATATTCATAATTTTTTGTCTAGCTTCTTCTAAAACATGATGATTAACAAGGCTTCTCATATATAAAATCGAGACATCTGTATTACATTCCTGACCAATTTAATAACTTTCTACACTTAATTGATGCGTCTGTGCCATATTACGTAATAAATTGATATTATTTTTCAATTGCTCATTGAAACTAACCAATGGACCTTTTATAGAACGTTGTGTATCTGGTTCAGAAATGGCTCTTTTTTGCCAATCCGAAGTATCTGCTAAAATTCCTTCATTAAATCCATCAATGAGAACTAGTGTTTTCCCTTTTGATAATCCACTCAAAATCTCATTAATCGTTCTTACTACAATTGCATCTAAAATTGAAAGATGGTAAAAAACAATGTCTTCTAATTTTTCAATTTCTCCAACATGCAACAACGGTGAAAGAAGATGGTTCTGTATAGTTTCATTATTTGTAATTCCATCGAGATAAAAAATCGCAGCCTCACGATCAATCTTTCCTCTAATTTTAAATAAACGAAATTTCAAGTCAGGATTCATTAAATTGTTCTTGGATTAGATTTAGATTCTTAAAAAAGTTAACCGATAAAGATATTTGTTTCAATTCACCCATTCTTTAGCTCCTTCATCTTTTTAAGCATATTAGGCTCTCCTTTAAACAAAAAAATCCAAAGAATTCCTTTCCGTAATGAAAAGCATTTTATTCAATGCATTGAGCATATAAAGAAAACTCGGCGACTACCGAGCCTTTTAGGAGAAAACAAAGGCGTACTTGCACTTATACTTTATTCCAAGATTTGGCATCTACCTCAAGTTCTCTTCCTCACTGCTAATTTTTACTTTCTTATCGTAGAACAAAAAATCTACCTGTTCCAATATTCAGAAACAGGTAGAAAGAATCTTCTAATCTATTAGTTAATTCCTAATCCATTTTTAATACTTTGAAGCGTTGATCCTTTATATTGTTTCTTAGGAGATGGCGCGTTATCAACTTGTTTATTTTGTAATAAGTAGTTCTTTTCTACAAAAGCAAAGTCTTTTGCATCCACATTTCCATCAAAGTTAATATCCGCGCTACGTTTATTTGTCCCCCAATAAGTTTGAATCGCTAAAGCATCCATCACATCAATGACATTATCTTTATTAATGTCTCCAGCGACTGCATTTCCTGTTACTACGTTTGAGATATTCGTCCAATACTTACCACCAATTTGATCATCTAATGGTAGATAAGAATCAAAATCTCCGTATTGAGTGAAATGACCTGGAATATCAATCTTAAGCGTATATTTATCTTTCGTTGTTGGTAAATTTAAGATTTTAAACGTACCATTTTTAGCAATTGTTCCATTGTACGCATTTCCATTTTTATCTAAAATTTGAACCGTTGAACCAATTGTCGTGTAATCTTTCGCAGAATCTACGCCAGTTCCAGTACTCGTTACTTTATTTAATCCTTCTGCAAATAAATAACCATTTACAGTTGAATTATAAGATAAAATATTGATTGGCACTGTCTCTGTGATTGGTCTCGTTACTACATTATCCACATTCGTAAATGTCGATTTCACTGCTGAGCTATAAAAGCTTGATGAACCCAAACGTTCTTGACCTTTTGGAATTTGTAAAGTGATATCAACCATCGGAACATCACCGGAAACACCAGTAGTTCCATCAAATGAAACTTTTACATTTGAATTAACAACCGTGCTTGATTTATCTGTTGATGTCACATTGAAGTCTTTTACACCAAGTTTTTGTGCTTCTGGATTTAATGCAATATTTAGTATTTTTGTATCAGTTTTAGTTGTATCAAAATTGTATACAGCTTCTTTCACTTTGTCGATATTATTCGCTGTTAAAGTAATTGTAACAGTGTCTCCATTTTTCAACCAAAGTGCGTTTAATCTCGTTGGTAAATTCGGTGTTCCTGCAACGTATGGCGTGTCATCCTTCACGAAATAGTACGATTTTTGTGCAGCACTGTTTGTTGCTTGATCAATCCCTTCAAAATACACATGTAAATAGGATTGGCTTGGAATCATAGCAATTTGATCAGTTGCATTTCCATTCCCTTCTACTGTCAGTTGTCCAGACGGTGAAAATGGATCATTATAGAAATACCAAATTTGATTTTGTGATTGATTTGCTGATAATCCGGCTGAATTCATTTCATCAACTATTTTGTCTTTTATGGTAGCTGTCAATGGAACATTTTCTTGATTTGCTTTGAATTCTACAAATGGATTTCCTGGATTTTCTCCATCTACATGCATATCAAAGCTTGGCATTGTGTTATCTACAAACAAATCTCTTTTTAAGATATACGTTTTTCCTGCATCATCATATCCAATTAATTTTACAAAATAGTGACCTTCTTTTGTTATCACCGGATTATAATCAACTGGATTATTTGGATCATTTGTGAATGGATAATACCCACCATTATAAGCAAGAACATTATACTGTACTCCTTCATTAACTCCTACACCATCATACGAGTTAAGCAAACCAATATCCATACCTGTTTTTGCATCTGTTAAAACAATATCTACAGATCTCATATGAGATTTCAAGCTAAATGTACCAAATACTCTATTTTCCCAAAAATATTGGAAATACTGTGTACCCAATGAACTGACAGAGTTTTTTGATAGGTTAAAATCAGCTAAACCTTGCTCTACATAGTGAACACCAAATGGTATTTTATATGTTTCAGCTGGATTGTCTTTATTTGTATAAACAACATATCCTTCATAGATTCCTTTTTCCGCCGCCTTTGGAATCATCAATGTAACATTCGTTTTCTTCTGGCTAATCCCTTTTAACGTAATAGTTGAAGTCGTATCAACGGTTACACCATTCTTCACTGCATCCTTTGATCCTCTTAAATTAGATTGAAAATTAACACTTACATTAAACGTTTTTGACTTTTCCCCTCTATTTAATAATGTAACAGAGTGAGTATCTTTGATGTCATTTCCACTATAAGCTTTATTTCCAAAACTTAGTGCACCAGTATCAATTTTAATTTGTTTTTCCTTGTTATTAATAATTGTTGGTGTTGTTTCAGAAACTTTTAATTCGATAGTTGAATGAATTGCATTGTAAGGATCAACTCGACCTGCCCCAACTTCAAATACACTATAAGGCTTGCTTAAAGGATCCGCTGTATTCATTAAGATGGCTTTTACATCTTCAGGTTTTAAATCAGGCTTTGCTTGCAGCAATAATGCTACTACCCCTGCAGTAGCTGGCGTCGCCATCGAAGTACCTGACATACGCTCGTACGCATATTGATAATTGTTCGGATTCGCATGATCATGAACAAATCCTGGAACAGTCGATAATACACCTACACCAGGTGCTGTAATTTCAGGTTTAATTTCATAAGTCATACGAGATGGTCCACGAGAGCTGAAGTCAGCAAGATTATCGCCACCGGTTTTTATTTGCCCTAAATCACTAAATGAGAATTGTGCACTACCCGAGCTTATTTTTTGCGATAGAGCAAGTCCATCAGCATTGGTTAATGAGAAAGTAGGGATAAAATCTGTGCTTTCACCTAAATTAAATGGAAGATGTCCTTCTGCAGCATTATTATTGTAAATTATTATAGCGGCAGCACCACGATTTTTTGCTTGCAAAATTTTATCATTTATCGTATTTGTTCCTCTTTGGATCAGTACGATTTTTCCATCCACACGACTATTTGCACCTTTGTATTCAGTAGCTTGTCCAGTTCCAACAGCAACGATTTGACGTGATTGACCTTGTAATGAGGTAATATTATCACTAAAGCCTTTCGCCATTAATCGTAAATCAAACTTCGTACTATCAACACTCCCATTCATTGTTGCAATCACATTCGGTACATCACTTGCACCTACTGTTAAAGCTAATGCAGCACCACCTGGAGATCCTACAGTATACATATCACTACCTGAATTCCCTGCTGCAACTACTGCCGTTACTCCACTTAAAACTGCATTATTAATTGCAATTCCAGTTGGATACATCGGATCGTTATAATTTGCTCCTAAAGATAAATTCATAACGTTCATACCGTCCGTTACTGCTTTTTCAATTCCTGCAATTACATTTGATGTATTACCACTGCCTGAAGGACCGAGTACGCGATATACATAAAGATCCGCATCCGGTGCAATTCCATTCGTTGCATATTCACTATTGTTTTTACCTTGTCCTACAATCGTTCCGGAAACATGCGTGCCATGTTCAGTGTAGTAATCGGCTCCATCACTAGTTCCAGGCTTCCCTGCATTTTTCCAATCCTCATAAGTTGTTTCCATTGGATCAGCATCATTACCAACAAAGTCCCAACCTTTCACAGAACTCGGATCAATTGTTTGTGGATTTACTCCTGGTTGTGCACGATATCCTTTGTATGCTGCTGTAATATCAGGATGATTGTAATCAACACCTGTATCAATAACAGCAACTTTCACTCCCTTACCTGTATATCCTTCTTCGTGTAATTTATTAATTTTGAGATATTCATTCTCTGCTGCCATTCCTTGACCAGCAGCTTCTTTTGAAGGAGTTATTTCACTATTAGGCTGCTCTACTTTTACTGTCTCGTCACTGTATATTGCCTTTACAGCTTTCGATTTTAATAAAGATTCGACTTGATTTGCAGGCAAATCCATCGATACACCATTAAATGCGTTTTTATATTCTCTTTTAATCTTGTAAGTACTAGAAGCTTTACTATTCGTATTTAAAAATTGGTGTATATCTTCTTTAAATGCTGTATGATCTGCTTCCACTCGACTTTTTGCTTCGTCATTTGACAAACTTTCACCTTGTAAAGCAGCTTCTAAAACGGCAATTTTTTGTGGTTTTTGATTAAACTGAACGATAACTGAAATAGCTTGTGGGCTGTCTAAATTTATATCTTGATTTAAAAATAAACCTGATTGATCATTTTTTGATATTTGAGTTAATGCTTGTCTTTGTGCTGTTGTTAATTTAGATAAAACCGTTTCTGCATTAAATAAAGAAGTTGCATGAACTTTTGATGGTGAATGAAAATATGAAGCTGAAAAACTACTTGTTACTAATCCTACCCCTAATGTTAAGGCTGTAGTATTCTGAATAAACTTCTTTTTCTTATTCATTTTTTAACTTTCCCCTGTCTATTGTTGTATTAGATAAAATGGTAAATTAGTTAAAATTTTTAGAGTATACTGAGTTGATATCGATCATCTAGTTCCATTTGAACTCGATCATGTATCGATTTGGCTAGTTCCTCTAACTCTTGACATTTTATTAGTAATTCTCTTGCTAGTGGGATGATGCGTAACCCTTCTGCAGTTGGTACAACACCTTGCCCTCGGTATCGATCAAATAGTTTAACGCCTAAATCTTTTTCTAAGCTACTAATTGATTGGCTAATGGCTGATTGACTCACGAATAGATTCTGTGCTGCAAATAAAAAGGAACCGGTATTTACAACTTCAACGAAATATTGTAATTTTTCGATATTCATCAAATCCTCCTATTAATCTATAAAACAATTCAACATCTAAAGCTTTTATAAAAACTATCTGCCTCCTGTCCAAGTGAAAGCAGATAGCTTTGGAAATTTCATGCATTTATTTATAGTTTGAATAAATTTTTAAAGTAACTTAATAGACACGACCAATTTTTTTAGTCTATTGAACTATTTATTGAATACTTAATTCATTTTTAATGGATTCAATTGTTTTCCCTTTTGACTTTTTGACAGGTTTTGGTGGATTTGCAACTGTTGAATTTTGCATTAAGTAATTTTCTTCAACAAACGCAAAATCTTTCGCATCAACTGTTCCATCAAAGTTAATATCTGCACTTCGTTTATTCGTTCCCCAATACGTTTGAATAGCTAAAGCGTCATTTAGATCGATGACATTATCTTTATTCACATCTCCGGCAGTCGCATTATCAACCGTCTCTGTTCCAAGATACTTACTAGTGCCATAAATGGTATCATCCACTGTACTGTAAACGTTTTTAAAATCGTCATACGTTGTAAAATGACCAGGAATGTCCTGAACGATTGTAAAACCTTCTTTTGTAACAGGCAATCCAGACACTAAAAACTGTCCAATTTTATCGATTGTTCCTTCGTATCTCTTTCCTTTGCTATCAATAACAGTAATTTTCCCGCCAACTGTTGTGAAGTCTTTCGTTTTATCCAATAATCCATCTACACCTTTTAATCCATTAGGGTGAATATAACCAGTTACTTTTGAGTAGTCCTGCATAATACCGATAGGAGCAACATAAGTTAATGGTCTCGTCACTTTATTGTCTACACTTGTAAAAGTTGAAGTTACATTAGCAAAACTAGATACCATAGAAAAATCAGTCTGATTTGAATTTGTTAATTTAAGTGTTACATCAACCATTGGAAGATCACCAGACACTTCCTTACTACCATCAAATGTAACCGTTACATCTGATTTTGTTTTTGTAGTAGATGGATTAGAAGATGTCACAGCTAAAGTACCGCCTAGATTTTTCGCCTCAGGATTGAGTGAAATATCGACAATATTTGTATCTCCATTACTTGTCGTAAAATTATAATTAGCTTTCATCAGTTTATTTACGTTATTTGCAGTAAGTGTTATTTTTACTGTGTCACCAGGATGTTTAAGTACTGCATTTAATCTAGTTGGATCATTTGGTTGTCCGTAAACATATGGTGTACCTTCCTTAATAAAAATGTACTGTTTTTGACCTGCACCATTTGTTGCTTCATCAATCCCTTCAAACATGACAGATAGAAAATCTTGAGAAGGTAACATCGCAATTTGATCTTTTGCGTTTCCGTCTTTATCTATTGTTAGTTCGTCAGTAGGATAAATACTATTATAGTAATACCAAATATGATTATGAGATTGGTCAGCTTTAAAGCCTGCTGCATTCATTACGTTAACATACTTATCAGAAATCGATGCGGTCATATCAATTAACTGCTGATCTGGTTTATATTCAATAAATGGATTACCTTTTTTTTCTCCATCAACGTGAACATCATATGTTGGCATTTGATTATCGGCAAAGAAGTCTTGTGAAATTGTATATGATTTTCCATTATCATCGTACCCAATCAACTTAAGCTTATATTGTCCTTCATCTGGTGCATAAGCTTTCGTAGAAATTGGATTATTTGGATCGTTAGTAAACGGGTAGTAATATCCTTGCCACAAATGCGCATTATATGAAACTCCTTCATTTAATGGGATTCCATCAACAGTTCCAATTACGCCTAAATCTTCACCTGTTTTTGCATTCGCTACAACGACATCAATATATCTCATATGTGATTTTAATGAAATGGTAGTAAGAATTTCTCGATCTTTAAATTGGTTTTTTTCTAATGAAGTTGATACTGATTGACGAGCGTTACTCATAGCATCAAACCCTTGTTCTACATAATGAACACCGAAAGGGATTTTATACGTTTCATTAGGATTATCTTTATTTGTATACACAACATACCCTTCATAGATGCCTTTTTCAGCCGATTTTGGAATCGTAAGTGTTACATTTGTTTTCTTTTGACTGATTCCTTTTAACGTAACGGTTGGATTCGTATCAACTGTTACCCCATTTTTCACTGCATCCTTTGATCCTCTTAAACTAGTTTGGAAATTAACACTAACATTAAATGTTTTTGACTTTTCTCCTCTATTTAATAACGTTACAGTGCGAGTATCATTAATATCTGATCCGGTGTAAGCTTTATTTCCATAGCTTAATGCTGCCGTATCAATTCGTATTTGTTTTTCTTTGTTGTTAATGATCGTCGGCGTTTTTTCTTCCACTTTAAGTTCAATGCTTGAGTGAATTGCTTTATAAGGATCAACTCGACCTGCACCAACTTCAAATACACTATATGGCTTACTTAAAGGATCTGCTGTATTCATTAAAATCGCCTTTACATCTTCAGGCTGTAAATCTGGTTTTGCTTGAAGTAGTAATGCAGCTATACCTGCAGTCGCTGGTGTTGCCATCGAAGTACCACTCATTCGCTCATAAGCATATTGGTAATTTCCTGGATTACCATGGTCATGTACGAATCCTGGTACAGTTGATAAAACACTTACACCTGGTGCTGTAATTTCAGGTTTAATTTCATATGTGGTCTTAGCTGGTCCTCTTGAGCTGAAATCAGCTAAGTTATCACCTTGAGTCGTCAGTTGTCCTAAATCACTAAACGAAAACTGAGGACTGCCTGTCGATATTTTTTGTACTAATGCTAGTCCATCTGCATTTGTTATAGAGAATGCTGGGATAAAGTCAGTACTTTCTCCTAAATTAAACGGTAGATGCCCTTCAGCTGGGTTGTTATTGTATATTAGTACGGCAACTGCACCGCGATTTTTTGCTTGCAAAATTTTATCGTTTATTGTAGTATTTCCACGTTGTATTAGAACAACTTTGCCTGCCACACTTTTATTGTTACCTGTATATTCACTTGATGTACCTAACCCAACATTAACAATTGAATATTGATTTCCTTGTAATGTCTCAACTTTATCAGCGAACCCTTTTGCCATAAGTCGCAGATCAGAAACTGTATTGTCAAGCGTACCTTTCATTGTTGCAATTTGATCCGGAACATCACTTGCTCCAACTGTTAAAGCTAATGAAGCATTACCAGGGTTTCCAAGTGTATACATATCATTACCTGCATTACCAGCTGCTACCACAGCCGTCACTCCGTTTAATACTGCATTATTAATTGCAATACTAGTTGGAGACAATGGATCATTATAATTTGCACCTAATGATAGATTCATAATGTCCATTCCGTCAGTTACTGCTTTTTCAATCGCAGCAATAATGCCATCATTTGCACCACCGCCTCCAGGACCTAGTACACGATAAACATATAGATCAGCATCTGGAGCAATACCATTCGTTGCGTAGTCACTATTGTTTATACCTTGTCCAACAATTGTTCCGGAAACGTGCGTTCCATGTTCCGTATAATAATCTGCTCCATCAGCTGAACCAGGTTTTCCTGCCTTTACCCAATCTGCATAGGTTGTTTCCATCGGATCTGCATCATTATCGATAAAATCCCAGCCTTTTACTGAATTTATATCGATTGATTTTGGATCAACACCTGGCTGAGCACGATAACCTTTATACGCAGCAGTTATATCTGGATGGTTATAGTCAACCCCTGTATCAATAACAGCAACTTTTACGCCTTTGCCTGTAAAACCTTCATCATGTAACTTATTGATATTCAAGAATGAATTTTCTGCAGCCATCCCTTTTCCTACAGCTTCAGTTGATGGTGTCGCCTCAGTCACTGGTTGTTCTACATGTACTTGAGTATTACTGTAAATTGCTTTTACTGCTTTTGATTTCAATAAAGTCTTAATTTTATTTGCAGGAATTTGCATTGATACCCCGTTAAAGGAGTTTTTGAATTCACGTTTTATCTTAATTGAAGCCGAATCATTTTTATCAGTTTTCAAGATCGTATTTAAGTCATTTTTAAATGTAGTATGATCTGAATCTACTAATTTTTTTGCATCAGTGTCAGATAAGCTATCACCTTTTAATGCCGCGTCTAAAACAGCGACTTTATGAGGTTTTTGATTAAACTGAACAATGATTGATACATTCTCTGATTTCTCTAAACTGACATCTGGGCTTAAAAATAATCCTGATTGATCATCTGTATTAATTTTTGCCAAAGCTTGTCTTTGTTCTGGTGATAATTTAGCTAAAATCGTTTCAGCGTTAGATAGAGTAGTAGCATGAACTTTAGATGGAGAATTAAAATACGAAGCTGAAAAACTACTTGTAACAAGCCCTAAACCTAAAGTAAGAGCAGTTGCATTCTTAATGATTTTCTGTTGCTTTAACTTTTTTTTCACTTTTTTGCCCCCATTTCATCTAATAAAATTTTCCAAACCATCAAATGCTTAAATTACGTTATTTTCATCGAATCCTGTCACATTAGATTTATTGCAGTAACAACTAAACGACAAAAACAAAACTAATCATTTAAAATATTCTGAAATAAAATTGTAATATAGACCCCCCTTGTCTATTAATCATATTTATTGTAAATTCTTGTCCCTTCTAAGTAAAACGTGCATTTAAGGACTCTGTATAAAGCAATACTTAATACTAGAATTCAAATTTTCATAGCATAAATTGTTCAAAAGAAGTGAAGTATAAAAGTTTACTAATTAATACTAAATTCAAAAAAAGAATACTAAGAGAAATTGGAGCAGAAAGTGCGAGACTCCTGTGCGAGAAGTGGAACAAGTGAACCTTAGCAGGAATGAATGTGACGAGGAGGGCCCATCGCCCATCCCACGGAAAACGAGCATCTTGGAGCGTAAATCATCAAATCTCTTTATTAAAAGCATCATAGTTTACAAAAACACCCTGTCAATAAACTCCTACATAATATCGTGGCATTTCAATGACAGATTCTTTTTTCAACAACATGAATAGAGTAACTACCAAACGAGTAGTTACTCTATTACCAATTTATTGTAATCCTAATTCATTTTTAATACTGTCTATTGTTTCACCTTTATATTTTTTAACAGGCTTTGGTGGATTAGTAATTGTTGAATTTTGCATTAAGTAATTTTTTTCAACAAATGCAAAGTCTTTTGCATCTACTTTTCCATCAAAGTTAATATCTGCACTTCGTTTATTTGTATCCCAGTATGTTTGGATTGCTATCGCATCCATAATATCAATGACATTATCTTTATTTACATCTCCAGCTACTGCTTGATCAACTGTTTCCGTTCCGATTCTAGTAGCATTTCCATAGATTGAGTCATCAATTGTGTTGTAAACATCGAAATGACCATACGTTGTAAAGTGACCAGGAATGTCCTGAACAAGTGTAAAATCATCTTTTGTAACTGGCAATCCATCTAATGTAAACTGGCCACTTGCCTCCATAGTTCCTACATAGTTCTTTCCATTTCTATCAGTTGCGGTTACTTTTGCACCTATTTTCGTTGCATCCTTCGACGAATCAACTTGATTAGTTGAATCGAATAATCCTTCAGGTTGGATATATCCAACTACTCGTGAAAAATCTTGAAGAATAGCAATTGGAGCAACATAAGTAAGTGGTTTCGTTACTACATTATCAATACTTGTGAAAGTAGAAGTCACCTTGTTGAAGCTTGAGCTATAAGTAAAATACGTTTGATTTGAATTTGTTATTTTAAGTGTTACATCAACCATCGGTACGTCACCAGACACATCTTTACTTCCATCGAATGTAACATTTACATCTGATTTAGTCGTTGTTGTTGATGGATTCGTTGCAGTAACAACTATTGTACCACCTAGTTTTTTCGCCTCTGGATTAAGGGAAATATCGATAATATTTGTGTCACTATCATTTGTTGTAAAATTGTAATTTGCTTTCATCACTTTATTCAAGTTATTGGCAGTAAGTGTTATTTTGACGCTGTCACCAGGATGTGATATCACTTGATTTAATCTTGTTGGGCCTGTTGGTTGACCGTAAACATAAGACGTACCATCTTTAATAAAAATATATCGTTTTTGACCAGCACTATTTGTCGCTTCATCGATTCCTTCAAACAAAACAGGTAAATAAGCTTGAGATGGTAACATCGCAATTTTGTCTATTGCATTTCCATCCTTGTCCAATTCTAGTTTTGCTGTTGGGTAAAGTCCATTATAGTAATACCAAATTTGATTTTGTGATTGGTCTGCAATAAATCCTGCTGTTTTTCTTACATCGACATTTTTATCTGAGATCGATCCTGTCATATCAACAAACTGTTGATCTGGTTTAAACTCAATAAATGGATTACCTTCTTTTTCACCATCAACATGGATATCATATTTAGGCATTTGATTGTCTACGAAGAAGTCTTGAGAGATTGTATATGTTTTTCCATTATCATCGTATCCAATTAGTTTTAATTTATATTGCCCCTCTTTTGGTGAATAAGATTTCGATGACACTGGATTATTTGGATCGCTAGTGAATGGATAATAATATCCTGACCATAGAGTCATAGTATTAGGTACTCCCTCATCTATTCCGATTCCATCCATTGATCCAATTACCCCTAAATCTTCACCTGTTTTTGCATCAGATACAATGACATCAATATTCCTCATGTGAGATTTAAGTGTCAATGTTGTTAAAAACCGTCTGTCTTTCAGTGTACCCGGTGCTAAAGATGTCGTAACGGATTCTCGATCATTACTCATACTTTCGAAACCTTGCTCTACATAGTGAACACCGAAAGGGATTTTATACGTTTCATTAGGGTTATCCTTATTTGTATACACAACATACCCCTCATAGATTCCCTTTTCAGCTGTTTTTGGAATTGTAAGTGATACATTTGTTTTCTTTTGACTAATTCCTTTTAATGTAATCGTAGAAATTGTATCGACTGTTACACCATTTTTAGCCGCATCCTTAGATCCTCTTAAATTAGATTGGAAATTAACACTAACATTAAATGTTTTTGCCTTTTCTCCTCTGTTTAGTAATGTAACAGAGCGTGTATCAACAATATCTTTTCCGCTATAGGCTATATTTCCATAGCTTAATGCTGCCGTATCAATTTTCATTTGTTTTACTTTATTATTAATAATAGTTGGCGTTTTTTCTTCAACTTTCAATTCGATATTTGAATGAATTGCTTTATACGGATCAACTCGACCTGCACCAACTTCGAATACACTATATGGCTTGCTTAATGGATCAGCCGTATTCATTAAAATGGCTTTCACATCTTCCGGTTGTAAGTCCGGTTTTGCTTGAAGTAATAATGCTGCAATACCTGCAGTTGCTGGTGTCGCCATTGAAGAACCACTCATACGCTCGTATGCATATTCATAATTATTCGGATTCTCATGGTCATGAAGAAATCCTGGAACCGTTGATAAAACGCTTACCCCAGGCGCAGTAATTTCCGGTTTAATCTCATATGTTACACGAGATGGTCCACGTGAGCTAAAATCCGCTAAATTATCACCACCGGTTGTCATTTGTCCTAAGTCACTAAACGAAATTTGAGCATTACCTGATGTTATTTTTTGAACTAATGATAGACCATCAGCATTTGTTAAAGAAAAAGAAGGGATAAAATCAGTACCCTCACCTAAGTTTACTTGGAGATGCCCCTCCGTTGGATTGTTATTGTAAATTAGTATCGCAGCTGCTCCATGCTCTTTTGCTTGTAAAACTTTATCATTAATCGTATTTGTTCCTCTCTGAATGAGTACGATTTTTCCGTCTACTCGCTTGTTCGAGCCAGAGTATTCAAATGATTGACCAGTTCCGACACTAGTAATTGGAAATGATTGACCTTGTAACGAAGAGATATTATCACTAAAACCTTTAGCCATCAGTCGTAGGTCAAAAGCAGAATCATCGATTTTACCTTTCATTGTAGCAATCACATTTGGAACATCGCTTGCTCCAACCGTTAGTGCTAATGACGCATTACCAGGTGAGCCAACTGTATACATCCCATTACCAGCGTTACCTGCTGCGATTACTGCAGTTACTCCGTTCAATACCGCATTATTAATCGCGATACTTGTTGGGAACATCGGATCATTATAATTTGCACCTAGAGATAAATTCATAATGTCCATTCCATCGGTTACAGCTTTTTCAATTCCCGCTATAATGCCATCAAAAGATCCGCTACCACCCGGTCCTAACACACGATAAACATAAAGGTCAGCACCTGGAGCGATACCATTTGTTGCGTATTCACTATTATTTTTACCTTGTCCAATAATTGTCCCAGAAACATGCGTTCCATGTTCAGTATAGTAATCCGCACCATCAGAATCTCCAGGTTTTCCTGCTTTTACCCAATCTGCATATGTCGTTTCCATCGGATCTGCATCATTATCGACAAAATCCCAGCCTTTTACTGAGTTGATATCGATTGATTTAGGATCAACACCAGGCTGAGCACGGTAACCTTTATAAGCACCCGTAATGTCAGGATGATTATAATCAACCCCTGTATCAAGGACCGCGACTTTTACACCTTTACCTGTATAACCCTCATCATGTAATTTATTAATATTCAAATATGCATTTTCTGCAGCCATACCTTGTCCACGAGCCTCAGTAGAAGGGCTAGTATCACTTATAGGTTGTTCTACATGAACTTGATCATTACTGTAAATTGCTTTTACAGCTTTTGAATTAAGTAACGTTTTAATCTGATTTGCAGGAACTTGCATTGCAACACCGTTAAACGCGTTTTTATATTCACGATTGATTTTAAAAGAAGAAGAGTTACTTTTTTCAGTTTTAATCAATTTAGTTAAGTCATTTTTGAATGTCACATGATCTGAATCAACTAAACCTCGAGCATTTACATCAGATAAATTATCACCTTTTAATGCAGCTTCTAAAACTGCAACTTTATGAGGCTTTTGATTAAATTGAACAATAACTGATACTTTATCCGATTTATCTAGATTAACGTCTGGATTTAAAAATAACCCAGTTTGATCTTCGGTATTCATTTTTGCCAATGCTTGTCTCTGTTCTGGTGTTAGTTTAGCTAAAATCGCTTCTGCGTTTGATAGAGTAGTAGCATGAACCTTAGATGGTGAATTAAAATATGAAGCTGAAAAACTACTTGTAACTAGCCCTACTCCTAAAGTAAGCGCAGTAATGTTCTTTAAAACATTCTTTTTCTTTAATAACTTTTCCATGCTTTTACACCCCATTTAATCTTATCCTTCTAAATTCGATCAATAAAAAATAACAAAATCAAGACTAATCATTTAAAATATTCTGAAATATCTTAGCAGCATAATCCCCCTTCTCTTTATCTAGTGTTTATTCTAATTACTTGATCTTTTTATGTAAATCGAGGAATTCAGGACTCCATATAAAGCCATACTTAATATACACATTAATATTTCAAGATAATGAAATAAGTTAAAATTTAGTAACGAACGAATTGAAATAACTAATATACAAAAAAGAATTTATATGCTTTAATAGCCTCATAGAAATTACGGGAAATCAAAAAATGGGGGTATATATGAATATAGAACAAATAAGGTATATCGTGGAAATTGCAAAAGTAGAATCAATTACGAAAGCAGCAAAAAACCTTCATGTATCTGCGTCAGCAGTCAGTCAATCAATACTCCAATTGGAAAAAAATATAAATTTCAAATTATTCATTCGGTTAAAATCGAAAACGATTCCATCTGAAGAAGGAAGAGTCGTTATTGACCTTGCTAGTAAGGTATTAGAACAAATAGAAAAGTTAGAACAGAGCATAAAAATTCAAAATAATTCAATCAAAAATGAACTAAAGATAGTTTGTGTTCCAGGAATCACGTATATCGTTACCGAATCCATTTTAAAATTCAAAAATGATTATCCAGATATTGATGTCCATGTTCAAGAAGTTGACCCAACGGAGATAGTACATTTCATCAAAACTGATCATCCAGATATTGCATTATTGCCAGCAACTGAACAAACCCTAAGTCAGGAATCCGATATATTGTATGAATGGTTATGCAGTACTCAGCTTTGCATTCTTGTCGGAAAAACATCACCTTTCTACCATTATGATGAAGTTACTCCTGAAGATTTACAAAACGAACAGTTAGTTATTTATAAAATGAATTCATTTGTAGATTTTCATCGCTTAATTTTTAACAAAAACAAATTCCTATTCATTTCTAGTAATTCAGATAATATTCGTTCAGCCGTAAAAAACGGCATAGCTATTGCTCTCGCACGAAATATAACATTAAAAAATGATGTAGATGTTCTTAATGGGTCAATCAAAATAATCCCTTTAATAACCAAGTCCACCTATATTAGTAATGAGTTTTGGGCAGTTTGTTTAAGACAAAAACAATTTTCTAATTCGGCTAACAATTTCATTACTTATTTAAAAACTAATCTATAATATTTTTTCACTATAATGATTACAGATGATAATTCAGGAATTTAGAAATGTCAACCTAATGGTTTGGAACTCTTATTACCTTTTTTACATCCTTATTACTTTACTTATAAACAAAAATACCCCAAAGTAGCTCTATTTAGCTCTACTTCGGGGTACGTTTAAAAATTGACTTATATTACTAATTTATTACTTTACTACTGTAATTTTTTTCGGTGTCGTTGTTATTTTAAATCCATCTTTTGTAACAACATCAGCCGAGATATAATAAGTGCCACTTTGAACCTTCTCAGCTGGAGTCCATTTCAGGCGTAACGTATGCTCATCTTCTACCACTGCTGTATCAACTACTTTCCCATTCGCATCCTTCACATACACTTTCCAATCCACTCGATTATTCGCGTAACTGGTAATAGTAGCAGGTGTACTAGTAGTTACATTTGTTCCAGATACATTAAAGAAAGTCAAGACCATGTTCTCGTTAATAAAAGAAGGATCTCCCCATACTGAGTAGCTTTGGTTATAAGCGTAGTCAACTCCCATGACGACAATGCTCTTAGGATTGTTTGGAACTAGAACAGAAGTTTCCCCAATCTTTGTTTCATAATACTGATTATCAACAAAAAGAATCGCTCCTTTATAACCGCTACCACCTTTATTGTCTGCTGCTTTAAATGAAATTTCATATTTACCATCTTTTGGTTCAACTTTTATATCCGTAACCTTCACTTGTCCAGAATCGACCTTAATCGGAAGTTTCACTACTTGTGGCTTCGCATTTTTATAATCTAATGTAGTTTTTAAAACATAATTATAATTTCCGTCAGGTACTAAATTGCCTTTTTCATCTGTTTCATCCCATGTATAATCTGGAAAATCAAATTCATCAAATTTGTAGAAATAGTTTCCAGAGAACATGCTGTTTTTTCTTAATTTTAGTGGAGAACCATTTTCAGTATACTCTCCTAAGTTGCCAAGCCAATTTACTTTCTTTCCTTTTGAATCTTCCACGTACATTTCTGTTTCTTTTAAGTTACGGAAAGCAGTAAATGATGGGAAGACACCAGGTGCAACTGAATTTGGAGAAACAGCCATATGATCTACTACATCAAAATCTCCGATTGCTCTGTTATATCCAATTGGGGTTTCCGTCATATCATCCCAAAGTGCTGTATATCCTAAGAAAGCATCATTATCCCAAGCAACAGGATCAATATTTTTTGGTTGGTCCCATTCGCCATTGTATCCCATATAAGGAACAGTTAATGGAACAGCCAAACTACTGTTTTTTCCGGTTGGCACAAGACGTACAAATCCCTCTAAAAAAGCATCTTTCTTTAAAGTTCTTGGCAGTCGAATTTCTATTTTTAGATTTTTTTCTTGTCCTTGTTTTATCTTTAATGCGGCTCCTTGTACATCAGTGATTTTTTCATCGTTCACATAGATGGAAGCTCCTTCGACGCGCTTACTTTTTAACGTTAAATATTCATTAGAATAATCTGATTTCCCATCATTGTTGAAGTCAAAATTTTTCGTTTCTGTTCCATCTGTTAATAAATCAACATTTACAGTATATTCTAATTCTTCTTTTGTTTTAAGATTTTGAAGTGCTTCCACATTCAAATTGAAGACCGCTCTATCATTTTTAATTTCTTTTAATGCAACCGCTCCTGCTTGCTCTAAAGGTGTATTTTTCCTAGTTACAAGTACAGGTGTACTAATCGCATTTTTGATTTGCATTAAGCCCGACCCTTGAATACGAGGAGAGTAAGGTACTTCGTTATTCGTACGTGGATCTTGCACGATCTTTGCCGTATTCATTAATGCTATTTTAGTTTTTAATGCAGCTTCTTCTGAGTGTTTAAGCCCTTTATCATATAAAGATTGCAGCACAAGTGCTGAACCACCAGCGACATGTGGAGTTGCCATAGAAGTTCCACTGTACACATCATATTGGTTACCAGGAACTGTCGAATAGATATTTCCACCAGGAGCAGAAATTTCCGGTTTAAAATCTAATGTATAAGGAGCTCCATAAGATGAGAAATAGGACATCGTATCTTTATCTGGGTTATCTACATAAATCCCAATGGATGATTTCATTTTAACGATTTGTCCGTTTGATAGTTTTTGGATTAATGCATCTCCAACAGCTTTACCTGTCGTTGCTGAAGGAATAAAGTAAGAACTGAAGACAAAATTCGGGTAATCCTTTACTGCTGATGGTGGTACTACGATTACTGCTAATGCCCCTCTTTTTCTGGCTTCCCCTTGAATATACGAATAACTTCCATATCCATTTGGTGGAATCGGTTTTGCAACGACGATTTTTCCAGCCACGTCTTTCCCATTAAAGTCTGCAGTTGTACCTTCGCCTACATAAACAAGATCATAACTTTGATCATGTACTAATGCATTAGAAAACGGCATTCCCGATGAATTTCTATACGGCAAAGTAAATCCATCTGAGGATTGTAAAGCATTCATATGAATTTTCGTATTTTCATATGAAGCCACTGATAAAGCATACGGACTTACTCCAGGTTGCCCAACTGTTCCAATATCTGGATTTTCTGCAAATGGTTGAGTAGACCATGGTAGAAGATTATTCTGCGTACTATAAGCTGCATTTCCTCCAGCTACAACTACTAACGTCCCTTGTTCAGTAGCTTCACGAATCGCCTTTTGAACAAGGTCATCGTCTTCTCCTACCCATCCCGCATCACTACCTAAACTCATGTTAATGACATCAGCACCCATCGTCATTGCATGCTGAATACCTGCAATAATGTCATCTTCCCATGCTCCTCCGCCTTGATCAGAGAATACTTTTTCTGCTAATAATTGGACTCCAGGTGCAATACCAAGTACACCATCATTTGCTTCATCACCATTCGCACCAATTGTTCCGGATACATGTGTACCATGAGGATTTCCATTTGCGCCGTGTGGAATGACATCTGTATCATTATCCGCCCAGTCGTATCCAGTTGGAACTTTATCACTGTACCAAGTTTCATTAACTGCAGTTTCGTTAAATTTAGATGCACTGTTTTCTCGCGTTAATTTCTCCAGTTTCTTTCCTTTTTCTGTTATTGTCATATCTTTATGAGTCCAATCAATTCCTGAATCAACTACTCCGACAACAAGCCCTTCACCTTTGTATCCGTATGACTCCCATACTTTTTGAGCTTGTACTAATTCTTTACTTGCAGCCATAGAAGGTTGGAACGTTCTTGCAAGATGAACTTTCTTTACACCATCTATAGATTGTATTTCTTCTAAATTCTTAAACTGCGTATCTATACTAAAACCATTAAAACCTTTATAGAAACGGTGTTTTATAGTCTTCTTAGTTTTCGTTTTAGAAAGCTTAGAGATAACATCGTCCTGAATTGCCTTATCCTTTTTCTCTTTCGTTTGTTCGTTATCTTTCGCTGAATCTGTCGCATTTTCTACTTCAACGATCATCCTAACTTGATCATTTGGCTTATATTCAGCTAATACTTCATTTGGTTTATCTTTCATCGTTTCATAACCAAATTTGTCTTTTTCCTTAGCGTTTGCCAATTCTTCTTTACTTAAAAAGCCATTTTTCAATATTTCAGAGATATTGGCTTTTTGACCCAATTCGTTTGGAATTCCTGATTCATCTGGTGTTCCTTCTGCAAATACAGGAGTTGATAATAACATTGTCGATAATGCTACAGATGTAATGACTTTGTACGGAAAAACTTTACTTTTTTTTTTCAACTTTCCTACACCTTCCAATCTATTATTCTTAAAAAGTAGTTTTTTCAATAAACCAAAAATTCATATGGAAAAGAACGATAGCTGTTCAAACATACAATCTTTTTGCTTTGACAATCGACCACTCTCTTAAGAAAAGATTAGTTATTTATCTGAATATTTGCAATTTAGTTTTTTTAATGAAAGGTAAGTTAATCTTATTTATTTCGGGATAAAAATTTGTCTTAAGACAATTGTCACAAGTTATTTTTTAAAAAATTTAAAAATATTGATAAATTATTGAATGATAATATTCATCTTAAAACTACTTAGTTAAGCCAAGTCTATCGTTTTACTTTCTAGTCAAATACTTAATTAAAATTTTATTAATATACAATTAAAGTTCTATAAAAAATAATATTAAATCTAATCCATTATTAAAGTTCGCTTATTTGATCGTGTTTGTTTAACTAAAAATCACTACTTTTTTCCTAATAAATTTACGGACCATTCCATTCAACTTTTGCCTCGAAAATTGAAATACTTAAAAGCTAAAATTCTTTAGAATAGCGTCAAAAAATAAAAAAAACTCAACCTAAAAGATTGAGCTTCTATCACTTCATATGAACATATATTTATTAATGATTTGATATTTCCTTATGTTACAAAAATTTATTATACTCCTAATTCCTCTTTTATGTCTTCAAGCGTTTTTCCTTTGTATTTTTTCTTTGGCGTTTCTGGTATACTATCTATTTTTTCATTTTGCTTCATGTAATTCTTTTCCACAAAGAACAGGTCTTTCTCATCCACTTTGCCATCAAAATTAATATCAGCGCTACGTTTATTTGTTCCCCAATATACTTGAATTGCCACAGCATCCATGATATCAATGACACTATCTTTGTTCACGTCTCCTGCAGTTAGATCATCTAGACCCAAAAGTTTTGACTTTCCATAAAGAGTCCCATATAAATCACCAAAAACTGTAAAAGTTGAGGTAGCTGTAAAATGTCCAGGAGCATCCAAGGTTACTCTAAATTCATCATTCGAAACTGGTAAATTGATAGCAAAAGATCCTAACTGATCAATAGGACTTGTAAATTCTTTCTCTTGAGTATTTCTAATTTTAAAAGTTATTCCCGCTTTTGAGTAATCTACAATATTATTAGATAACGCTTCTGCTTTTAAATAATCATTCACTCTGGAGAATGTAGGTAAAACCTTTATATTTGGAATGACAGTAAATGGTTTTGTCACTTGCCCATCACTGCTTGTAAATGTTGATTGCATGTTTTTTATAGTAGAATCATAATATATATTTGTGCTAATTGGCAATTCAACGGTGACATCTACTAATGGAATATCCCCTGTTATCTCTTTCGTACCATCAAAGAAAAGTTTTATGACTGTATTGGCATTGATACTACCTTTATCTATTGTATTAGCGAAACATTCTTATTCACGCTTCTATTAGCAAGTATGGTAAATGAAGGATCAGTTGCCAATTTCACACCATTTTTCTCTCCATCTTTTGATCCTCTTACATCGGTTTGAAATTTCACACTTACATCAAAAGTTTTAGCTACTACTCCATTGTTATCGATCTTAACAGAACGATTATCAACTATATCTTTATTGTTAAATAGTTTTGTTCCAAAGCTAAGTGCACCTGTTTCTTCTTTAATCTGATTTACTTTATCATGAATCATCATAGGTGTTTTTTCCGAAACTTTGATTTCAATACTTGAGTGAATAGCCATTAAAGGATCTACACGTCCAGCCCCTACGTCAAATACACTATACGGGTTACTTAACGGATGTGCTGTATTCATTAAAATAGCTTTTATATCATTCGGTTTCAATTTTGAGTTTGCTTGCAATAATAATGCAGCAATTCCAGATACATTCGGTGTGGCCATTGATGTACCTGATAAACGCTCGTATGAATATTTATAATCGGAAGGGTTATCAGGATTATTTTTATAAAAAGGAACAGTCGACATAACCCCTACACCAGGAGCTGTGATTTCCGGTTTGATATCATAATTAACTCGTGATGGACCTCGCGAGCTGAAGTCCGCTAAAAAATCTCCTTGCGCCTGGATTTGTCCCATTTCTCCAAAATTAAAATAAGTATAACCTGCTCGTATTTTTTGTAAAATAGCGGTTCCGTCTGAATTTGATAAGGAAAACGCTGGTAAATAGTTTTTGCCTTCTCCTAAATAACTTTGGATATGTCCTTGCCCCTTAATAAGACTATAGATCAGAACAGCTGCTGCTCCGTTTTGTTTAGCATTTTGGATGATAGAATCTAACGAATATTGATTGTTGTTTGCAATCACTACTTTCCCTTTCACATCTTTACCATTATAGTAAGGTAAATTCCCAGATCCTACATCTACAATGGGAAGGGTTTGGCCATTTAAAGTAGATATGTAATCAGCATAATTTTTGGCCATAAGGCGTAAATCTGCCGATACATTCTCAATGCAACCTTTAAATGTATCAATTTTAAATGGCGTATTGCTTGCTCCAACTGTCAAAGCCAGGGCAGCCGTACCAGGAGAACCTAAAGTATATGCACTACTTCCAGAATTTCCAGCAGCTACAACAACGGTTACACCGCTAAGAACCGCATTATTGACAGCAATATTTGTTGGAAACAGTGGATCGCTATCATTTGAGCCAAGAGACAAGTTCATTACATCTACACTGTCTGAAACTGCTTTATCAATTCCTGCTAAAACATTTTCCATCGATCCACTTCCATAAGGCCCAAGTACTCGATAAACATATAGGTCTGCATCGGGTGCCACACCAGTTGTTGCGTAGTCACTATCGTTTGTTCCTCTTCCTGCGATGATGCCGGATACATGTGTACCATGTTCTGTGTAGTACGTTATTCCACCATTTATTTCTGGTTTTCCAGACTTCTTCCAATCTGAATACGTGGTTTCCATTGGATCATTATCATGATCTACAAAGTCGTATCCACCTTTATAGGCAGCTTGTAAATCAGGGTGATTATAGTCGATTCCCGTATCAATAACCGCAACTTTCACACCTTTTCCCGTATAACCTTCCGCATGGAGTTGTTTCAGCCCAAGAAAAGAATCCTCTTCATCCATTTTAGGGGAATTGGCTAATTGAGTATCCTCTGTCTCAATTGATGGTGGTTCAATTTGCATTTGCACATTACTATACACCGCTTGTACAGCTTCAGATTTCTGTAAAGTCTTAATCATATTCGCTGGTATTTTCAACGCTAAGCCATTGAAAGTATGTTTGTATGTTTGTTCTATTTCGAAAGATGCTATCTTTTTCTTTCCATGAACTTTAAAAGCATTCATTAAATCCTTTTTGAACGCCTCATGGTCAGCAGTTACATCCTTCTTCGCTTGAGTTTCTGACAAGCGTTCCCCTTGCAGTGCCGATTGTAGTACTGCAACTTTATCCGGCTTATGTTTGAATTGTACAATCACTGAAACCTCCTTCTCACTTTCCAAATCCACGCTCGAATCTAGGTGAAGTCCGGATTGCTCGACTATTGAAAGCTGTTGCAAAGATTTACGTTGTTCTGGTGTAAGTTTAGCTAAAATCGATTCTGTATTAAGAGTAGTTGCATGCACTCTACTTGGCGCTCTAAAATTTAATGCCGATAGACTACTTGTAGTAAGAACTGCTATAATGCTCAATTTAATGAACTTCTTTTTCATCTTTCCATCTCCTTTAAGAATTGATTAGCCAGTTTAAAAAAATAATAGTTACTGAATTGAAGAAACCTACTAACACAAGTTCCTTCGCATTTTTAATGAGCTTTTTTCCAATGCCATTCCATTTTCATTAAGAAAATATACTTTTTTAGATTACGTAAATCCTTTAAACATTCCCCTAATACAGGAATAATCAAAATATTGCCAACAATATAATCTTATTTGAATGAAACACTTAGCTGTTTTTTACAAATTTTTACACCTTCCAATCTAAACTAAATAAAAAGTAGTTGTTTAAAATTCAAAAAAAATCTTTTGGAACTAAATTTTAGCTGAATAAACATGGAACCATTTTGTTTTTAAAATAGACTACTTTCCTCCAGTTTAGATTAAGTAATTTTCAGAATATTAACAATTTATTTTTTCTTATGTAATATAAGGAAAACTTATATAATACGGGAAAAAATTAACCTTAAGCTATATGTCACAGGTCAATTTTTTTCGTAATCTCTAATATTAATTAGAAACATTATGATGGCGAAATAAAATTCATTTTGTAATTTACGAATTTTTTAATATTCCTAGTTTCAATTAAAACCTTACTTTTTCCTAGAATACTTTTCTATCTATTTCTTTCCTACCTTCTTATACGTAGTAAACCTACTACCCATATCATTTAATAGTGCAATTATTTATTTGAATATTTTTAACATTATAATTATTTAATCAATTTGTAATCATTTGTTCATATATCGTTCATAAATGAATTCTATATTTTTGATTATAAAAAATGGAAGGAGCCTATAAAGTGTCTAGTAATTCTATTTATCCTTACTAACTTTTAACAAACTATTAAACAACGAGACTTTCACCTTGATCTTTATACTTTGTCTTTAGTCAGTTTATAAGAGAAATTATTAGACATAAGATTTAAGTTGCTAATCAATCATTAAAATTAACCTACCTCTACGACTCTTCAAACATATGAATTTACCATTAGAAAGGAATGAGTTCAATTAAAAAGTCACTTATCATCCCAACAATCTGTTTACAGCTTGCGCTAATTCCCAGCTTAGTTTTGGGACAAACAACCGAACAAACTGACATTTCTGGCATTAAACCTGTCGATTCAGAGAAAGGGCAGGCTACTAACATTAAGACTGTTACATTACTTACTGGAGACAAAGTGGAGGTTACAACAGCACTGGACGGTAATCTATCGCTTAACGTCCAACCTGCACCAGGACGAGAAGGCGTCAACTTTTATGAGTCAGTCACTCGTGATAAAACCGGCAAACAAAACGCTACCGTCATTCCAATGGACGCTGTTCCACTAGTAGACTCTAAAGCACTCGACGAGAGGCTGTTTGATATCGACCAGCTAATCGCAGACGGGTATACGAACGAAAAGTCTGATTCTTTACCACTGATCGTTGGCTACAAGGACGACGCAGCAGTTTCTAGTTCTGATCCTTCCTCGCTGGGTGCGCTGAATATCGATCGTAATCTTCCAAGTCTGCACGGCTTTGCTGCAGATGTCGATCATGACGAAGCAGCAAAGCTTTGGAAACAGTTAACTACTGGCTCAAGTACACTGACACTCGATAATAATGTAAAGAAAGTCTGGTTGGATGGAAAAGTCCATATTGAGGACGTTGAGGCCAATAACTTAATTGGTTCACCCACCGTTTGGGCGTCTGGATACACTGGAAAGGGCGCCACTGTTGCCATTCTCGACTCAGGATACGATGCTACTCATCCCGACCTAGCAGGTCGAGTTATCGAAGCGAAGGATTTCACCGACACAAATGGAGTAGCCAAAGATACTTTGGGTCATGGTACACACGTAGCGAGCATCATCGCAGGAACTGGTGCTGCGTCTGACGGTATGTACCGCGGAGTTGCCCCGGACACTAGCCTGTTAATTGGAAAAGTATGTACCAATAGCAGCTGCGAGGAAAGCGATATTGTTGCCGGCATGGAGTGGGCTTCTAGTAAACACCCTGCTGCTATTAATATGAGCCTCGGTGGTGATCCGTCGGATGGCACCGACTCAATCTCTCAAGCTGTGAACAGATTGACAGAACAGACTGGCACATTGTTCGTTATTTCGGCAGGTAATTCAGGTGCGCCGTTCACTGTAGGGAATCCAGGTTCCGCGGACGCCGCGCTGACCGTGGCTAGCTCCACTAAGACAGATACGTTATCTACCTACTCAAGTCAGGGTCCGCGAGTAGGTGACCTAGCGCTAAAGCCAGACATCACCGCACCAGGGCAAGCTATTATTGCTGCGCGTGCTGCTGGGACTAATGCAGGTTCTCCAATTGACAGCATGTACACGAACATGAGTGGTACTTCGATGGCTGCACCGCATGTGACGGGCGCTGTTGCGATCATGAAGCAACTGCACCCCGACTGGACGGCTACACAGTTAAAAGCAGCATTAATGAGTAGTGCTAAGCCTCTTAGCGGAGTGTCAGTATATGGGCAAGGTGCCGGACGCCTCGACCTAGTTAGGGCAACAAATACGAATGTATATGCAACAAGTGGCAGTGTCAGCCTTGGCTTTCCATTCCCTCACTCTTCAGAGAAAGTCAACAGAACGGTGACATATCGAAATGATAGCGCTACTGATGTTACGCTGGAGTTGAAAACGAATGTTGCTGGGCCAGACGGCAAATCAGCACCAGATGGGATGTTCAATTTCAGTAGCAGCAAAGTTACAGTTCCAGCAAAAGGGACAGCATCGTTAGAAGTAACTGTGGATCCGTCTAAAGTGGGAAAATTAGGAGCTTACTCTGGGTATTTGACTGCAACAGCTGGAGAAACTTCTGTGAATACCGCGATTGGCGCTTACTTTGACATAGAAGCATATCCTTTGACAGTGCGCACGATTGATCGGAACGGCAATGCACCGACATCGGTTAGAGGAATCGCGTTTAACTCAGATACTGGCGAGAATTTTCAGCTGAACTTCTCTGATGGTGTATCTAATCAGCGATTACCTGTTGGCCATTACGACTTCAATACATTCATTGAATCGGTTGATTCAAAAGGACACAGAAAGGCAACAATTGCAACTCGACCAGACTTTTTGGTAAGTAAGAACGGAAATAAAAATGTGATATTGGATGCACGCACCGCGCTACCGATCACGGTAAAGGTGGACAAAGACAATGCAGGACGAGTTCACGCAGAAGTGTTCCATAAGTCGCAAATCATTAGCGATGAGGGCAATAATATTTCGTCCTCACGACAAGCATTCGTTGCGACATACGGTAACGACACCGAGTTTTTCGCTACTCCAACTGTGAAGGTTGCTGATCCAGTGCACCATATTTACCAGTTTGCGTATAGACCAACACTAGTACCAAGGGATGCTAACGGCAAAGTGCCGATGTATACCGCTAATGGCTGGTTCTACAATTTGGTCTTCCATAGTGAAGGTAATATCCCAGCAGATCTAAGCTTCCAAGTTCGCGATAAGGACTTAGCACAGGTTCACACAACATACCACGACCAAGGAAAGGTGGAGAAATTCTTCCGTACTGAACAAAGTTTACTTCCGGGTGGCGGCGGACTTGGTAATAAACACCAATTCGTAGATGCAGCACCACTAGCTGATCGCATAGAGTACTACACCGCTGATAAAGACATTAGTTGGTTGGGAATGATTGTACTTAACAGTGTAACGAATGGTGTAACTGGTCAGGGCGTTACCTACGACACTCGAATTATGAAAAAAGGCAAATCCGAGGTGGAATGGAACCGTGGCCCGGTCAACCCTTCTACAGCGTCAACTTTCGGTGGATTAGAGCTGTTTCCATCCAGGCGAACAGGTGATACAATCTCCTTCGGTCACCGACTATTCTCATTCGGCGAAGAAGGACACGAACTAACTGAATATACTGGGGCATCGAAGCTGACCGGTACAACAGCAGTAACACGTACAGGTGGCAGTTCAGGTTCGGTAGCTAGCCCTGTTGGAATAACTGTCATCGTCCCGGCAGATGATTCTGAATATACTGTCACAACTACTGCAACTCGCCAAGTTGGTTGGTCTGATCTAGGTACTCAAGCAGAAACAACATGGACATTCCACTCCAAGCGCCCAGCCGGAGGTGAAACTACACTACTTCCGCTGTTAATGATCCGTGCAGATGGAGATTTTTATGGAGCTGATGCTGTGACAAGAAGAGATACGGATTTCATCTTAAACCTTGACGTTAATCGTGAGGATGGTGCTAAAGTGAAGCTAACTAAGCTTTCAGTAGAAATCTCATTCGATGACGGAAAGACATGGTCTCAGAATCCTATATTCGCTCAGACTATAGACAGTGGAAAAACAATTATTAACCACACTTCAGGAGGATTCGTTTCACTCCGATTAAAAGCAGAAGATAAATCGGGTAATAAAGTTAGTCAGACTATGATTCGTGCTTTTCGAATTCCAAGTTATAAATAAAACCGTTCCCTAAAAAATAGTATAAGGACACCCCTACGTTTTTCATAGACGTGTATAGAACTAGATCCGAATGGAGAAAGGTTCCGTACACGTTTCTTTTTTCCTTCTCATCGAAGTTTTTTAAAACTTTACTTAATCATTTCTTTTTGATACTCATGTATTATAAAAAAATCTGTTCTAATTATTTTTAATTATCGAATGCATTTAACATCTATTTCATCTAAGCTAACGAGATTCCATTATATTCCAACGAATTTCACCATTATTTCAAGAAATATTAACCTTATCAACCAAGTTCACAGCTTTATCGATAAAATACACATTGTGTTCGCATTTCCAAATATTTGCTTAATTATTTTACAAAGCAAAACCCTTATTGATAAATCAATAACGGGTCAAGTTTATCCTACTATTAAATTATTACTAATTCTCAATCGCTATGTAGTAAAAACTATGTATAGATCGAGATTTCAATTTTGACAACAGACCGTCTCGAATGGTCTGATCCGATCACATAAATCTAGTACTCTTTCATCGTTAGTAAACATGATAGCTACTTTTCCTCTAGTCTTTACCTCTTCTGCTAACAACACATCCAGATCTCTATCTAGTTTCGAATCAAGACTGGCTGTAGGTTCGTCAGATAGCATAATTTCTCAGTCATTCATCCAAGCACGTACAATTGCTACTCTTTGCTTTTCTCTACCAGAAAGATTTTCTGAATAGTAATAATCAAATTGCAAATAAAGAGACTTCATTTATTTAAGCCTCCAATTTATATCCGATTCCACGAATCGTTTTAATCATAAAATCAGACGTTCTCATCCTGAATCTTTCACGTAATCGTTTTATATGAACATCAACAGTCCGCACATCACCATCAAAGTCAGGTCCCCAGATCAATTGAATCAAATCTTCTCTAGTAAAAATACGGTTTGGATATCTTCCGAGTTGGGATAATAATTCAAATTCCTTTAATGGTAAAATAAAAATATTTCCATTAATACTAACTTCATAGCTCATTGGATTAATCACTGTTTGATTCAGATGAATACACTCTGTACTCAGCATTTTATAGCGGCGTAACAACGCTTTGATCCTGAATTGCAATTCTTTTGGTTCAAATGGTTTAACCAAGTAATCATCTGCTCCATATTCGAAACCTATTTCTTTATCTTGTAACTGGTCTTTTGATGAAAGAATGATAATGGGAATATCATAGAAACTACGAATCTCTTCGCACAGCTCATAACCATTTTTATTCGGCATCATAATATCAATAACAGCTAGATGGATTTTTTCTTTTTTAAGAACTTCAGATGCTTCAAGTCCATCACAAGCTTTAAAAATACCAAATCCTTCATTTTGCAAATGCATTGACACTAATTCCCTGATACTGGGATCATCATCAACAATTAAGATATGGTTCATGGTATACCTCCAATTATGGACAACATAGTTAATATAAAATTCTTTATCTTAAATCATTTTCATAAAGTTATTCTTATTCATGACAGTGAATTCTATAGTTCCTGCAATAATAACAGCAATATAAGGTCAATTTTCACAATTGAATTTTACTAGGTCCAACTAGACTTTTTCATGTGACAAATTTCGTGAATTAGAAAATGAACTATAATGTTTCCAAACTTACTATCTACATTTTTTGTTTATGAGAACTCATTAAAAATCACTAAAAATAATTATCTAGTAGGTTTATTTTCCATAAAAAAAAGATAGTTGTGTCAGAGAATTTATCCAAACCTAAACTATCTTTTATAAATTGCATCTTATAAATTGTTATCAAAATCAATATAAAATTCTTAGCTGATTATTTAGTATTAATACAACAAAATATAATCCCCTTTAGTAGACTACCCATCCTTTTTATCAGATAGGCTTTTTTTCGTGTCTACTATAAGAGGATAATCTAGGCTATACTTTTAAAATGTTTCAAATCATTTGTGACATCATTTTTCAAATTACATTTAAGTACTTTATTTAACTTTTATAGTTCGTTTTACAGAATCGCTTTTTTATTGTATTCCAAGTTCACTCTTCACCGTCTCTAACGTCTGCGATTTATATTTCTTTTTCGGAGTAGGTGAATTACTATTTGTTGGATTTTGCATTAAGTAATTTTGTTCGACATATGTCAAATCCTTCGCATCGACAACTCCGTCAAAATTAATATCCGCTGCACGTTTGTTTGTACCCCAATATGTTTGAATATAGAGTGCATCCATTACATCGATCACATCATCTTGATTTACATCACCGGCAACAGCAAATTCACTAATGTATTGTCTAAGTTGTCCCCAAATTATGCCATTCTTCTCGACCCCGATCGGAAGCTGGATTTTCATCATAAAATGTCCTGGCAATTTGAACTCCCAACTAAATGGTTTATCAGTAACAGGAAGCTTAGAAATACGATAGTCTCCATAACTAATGATTGAAGACGTACCATCATATTTCTTACCGTTAGCATCGATTAATTGAATTGATGCTCCAAGTTTTGTCCAATCAGCGTTGTATGCTATGCCACTTGCTTTTAACGTGCCATATAATTCAGAGAATGTAGGCTGTAGTTGCCATTCCATTCCCGCTGAAGAGATGGAAATTCGATTACCTAACTCATTTGAATAAGCAACTGTCGGATTAATTGCTGCACTTACTGCAAATGCTGTATCCTTCGCTTTTAAAGTTAGATTGATTGCTGGGATATTACCAGTCACTGACTTTGTTCCATCCATCATCAACTTTACTATTGAATTATTGCCTATCGTTTCAACAGTTACACCTGCTGTGCCGTAATTCGCTAGTGCATTATTTGGCTTTGCGTCTATGATTTCAAGGCTTTGGCCAATGTTGCTAAGAGTCCACTCTGCTGATTTTAACTTATCTATGTTATTTAAAACTAGGGTTGTAGATATTGTTTCTCCCATTTTGATGGTTGTTTTGTCAGTCTTTATATATCCGTACGGTGTACCCGCTTTAACAAAATAGTAGTTTTTCTTGTCAGATGTATTTTGCGCCCAGTCTAGTCCATTTAATGTAAAACGTAAGAATGGATTGGATTCATTCATCGGTACATCTAGATTTACAGTTCCATCTGCCCCGACTGGAAGGACAGGATTAAAGTTTCCATTAATTGAATAGTTGAGCTTGTTGACAGACTGATTTATGTTCAATCCAGATACCATCAATTTTTCCACATCTTCATCTTTAACTTTAACTTGAAGAGGCACTGATTTTTGTCCTGGTTGATATTCAATAACTGGTGATTCATTTTGGTCTAAGTTAGTTGAAATGTCTGGGCTATTATTATCGATATACACATCATTATAAGTTGTAAAAGTATGATTTCGCTCACTTGTACCAATCGCTTTTATCTGGTAATGTCCAGGTTTTGCGTAGCTCCGTATAGTAGAAATTGGCTTGTCAGGTTTTCCAGTAAATGCATAATAAGTACCATCAAAAACGTTGCTAATAAAATAATTAGTATTATCATACGAATCTTCCATTGGAATTGTTTCTAAAAAGCCAATATCCTGACCAGTTTTTCCGTCTTCTAAAACTAAATCAAGCTTTTTCATAGGAGCTTTCAAGTTAAAATTCAATGCAACACTAGTAGTAGTATTAAATGAACGTTTTACATGTAAATGCGGCGGTGAGATTGCATTTGAAGAAAGGGAAGTAGAGTTAAACCCTTCTCCTGTGACACGAACTCCGAATGGAATTCGATATTGATCCTTTTTGTCTGTTGTATTTGTAACTACTAAATCCCCTTCATATATCCCCTGATTTGCTGAATTCGGAATCTTAAGTGTAGTATTAACTGGTACCGATTTCTTTCCGTCTACCTCCACAAGTGGAGCCACATCTAATTTGACACCGTTAGCTTTCGCATCGAGTGAACCATTTGCACCTGTTTTAAATTTGACTGCTACCTTGAACGTTTTCGTTTCGTTATCAAGATTCTGGAATGTTAATTTCTTAGTGATAGTCTGTTTAGAATCAGCATATTGACTTCCAAAGCTAATTCCGCCTGTTTGATCTTTCATCATAACTACTTTTCCGTTCACAGGAATTGGCGTTTCATCTTGAACTTGAAGCATCATTCCTGTATGAATAGCACGATAAGGATCTACTCTTCCTGCTCCTACATCAAATACACTATTGCTTTCATCCATAGGTTTAGCTGTATTCATCAAAATCGTTTTAATATCTCCTGGCTGAAGATTTGGATTCGCCTGAAGTAGCAGAGCAGCAATTCCAGTTACATGTGGAGCAGCCATTGATGTACCTGACATTCGGTTATAAGCATATTTATAATTTGTTGAGTCATTTCGCCAAATCGCATAAGCAGGTACGCTTGATAAAACACTTACACCAGGCGCTGTAATTTCTGGTTTTATATCATAATTTTTACGAGAAGGTCCACGGGAGCTGAAATAAGCCAGTTCGTCACCTTTTGTATATTCTTCTTTAAAATTGTTGAAAGTCATCTTGTTATTACCAGCAGCTAATTGTGTAATTAAATCTAGTCCTTGTTCATAACTAAGCGAAAATGTAGGAACAAAGTTTTGTTCATCTCTAACATATTCTAATGGTCCTGCATTTGGTATATTGTTATAATTTAATACTGCAATTGCTCCATGGTCTTTTGCATAGACAACTTTGTTTTGTGTTCCAATAACTCCAGTACTAACTAAGGCTATTTTTCCAGTTACATCTTTATTCGTGTAATCATTTACATTTCCAACACCTAAATCAACAATCTCTAAAGTTTGTTTATCAAATGATCGTAAGTCTTCTGTAAAGTTTGAATAAAGATTACTTAAATCGTAAGTTTTGTTTGAATCACCGCTTAGTACCCCTGTATATTTCGCGATCGATATCGGAGTACTGCTTGCCCCAACGGTAAGTGCTAATGCAGCTGTTCCCGGTGTTCCAAGTGTATAAGAACTAGGTCCGGTGTTCCCTGCAGAAACAACTGCAGTTACACCGCTAAGTACTGCATAATTAATAGCTGTACTCGTAGGGTAAAATGGATCATTGATGTTTGTTCCTAAAGAAAGATTAATAACATCCATTCCATCCGAGACTGCTTTGTCAATTCCAGCTAAAATAGTATCTAAAACCCCTGTACCATATGGTCCAAGAACACGATATACATATAGATCTGCGTCAGGTGCAATCCCTTCTACAGCAACACCACCAGTGTTTTTAGCTTGACCTGCAATGGTACCTGATACGTGAGTTCCGTGTTCTGTATAATATGCACCTTGCCCTTCTGTTGGTGGTTTCGAACCGCTTTTTACCCAATCATCATACGTTGTTTCCATAGGGTCATTATCGTTGTCAACAAAGTCATATCCGCCTTTATAGGCACCTTTTAAATCTGGATGGTTATAATCGATACCCGTGTCGATTACTCCGACTTTAACACCTTTTCCTGTAAAACCTTCCTCATGCAGCTTATCTACTCCAAGAAATGGTATACTTTCAATATTTCTAGTAGAATCTTTTTCTCCTGTAGTATCTGAAATTACTGGTGGTTCGACAGTAAATGTAGCACTTTTATATACAGCTTTTACAGCATCAGATTGTAGAAGAGACTTAACTTCGTTGGCAGGTAGTTTAATAGAAACTCCGTTGTAAGCAGTTTTAAAACTACGCATAATTTTATAGGGGGATTTCCCGCTTTTCTCCTTTGATGCAGGCATTATTTTCTTTAAATCCGTACTAAAAGAGTCATGTTCACGATCTATGTTACGTTTCGCTTCAGCATTTGTTAGTTTCTTCCCTTTAATAGCAGCTTCAAGAATCGCTGGTTCCTCTGGCTTGGAATTAAATTCGACAATGACAGACGTTTCCTTATCGCTCTTTAGATCTTTTTCATTAAATCCTTGCAAACCATAGTTTTCTGTTGCTTCCATTTTCGTTAATGCATCTCGTTGTTCTTGTGTTAAAGAATTCAAAATTTGTTCAGCCTTTGAATTTGTTGCAGCTGAAGCGGAAACAGTACCATTTTGTGAAGGTGGAATTAGTATTCCCAATAAAATAGCAGCTGTTGCAGTGCTTTTTACAGCTCGACCAAGCCAAGTGAAATTTGATATTTTCATATAACCCCTTACCTCTTTCTAAAATAAATAGTCTATTAGTCACAAATATCGTTTAAAACTTACACCCTTTCTGTTCTTAATACTAATTAATAATCAGAATATTAGCAATTTAGTCTTTCTTATTTGACATTTTTTTTAATTTCCATCTTTTCAAAAAAATGATCATACTAGTTCTTTTTACATAACAAATTTTAACTAGTATTCTATAATATTTAAAAATGTTAAAATCCTATTAATTTTGCTGTAACTTAACTATTTTCACCATTTACAAATACTTACTTTATTAACATGAATAAAAAACATTATATAAATATAATGTTATTAAATAAAAAAGGTTAAATATTGTCCTAAATCATTTTTTATTATTAATAAATTCGAACTATATAAATTGTTCCAATAATGAAATCACAACTTTTTTACTATACTTCAGAAATAAAATTTTACATGGTTATAAAAAATGATGAATCCCCTATCCTACATTCAGATCAAGGGTGGAATTACAAAATGAAACAATATCAGTATCTACTTAAAGAAAATAAAATCATCCAAAGTATGTCCCGAAAAGGTAACTGTTTAGATAATGCAGTTATGGAGAACTTCTTTGGTTTATTAAAGTCTGAATTATTTTATCTTCATGAATTTAAGAGTATAGAAGATTTTACTTTAGAATTAGAAAAGTATATCCACTACTACAATCACAAACGAATTAAGACAAAATTAAAAGGATTGAGCCCTGTACAATACAGGGTCAAATCCTCCCAAGCAGCGTAATTAAATTATGTGTCTAACTTTTTGGGTTCACTTCAATTTTTTATCTTGTGGTTTTTTTACTTTAACTACCTATATATATTGCTCATTCTTTAGATTTCCTCATTACTGCTCTAAAAAAAACATGTATCCAAAGTCGAATACATGCCCAAAGACTACCCATTTCGAAACTATTAATTAATTAAACTACTTACTTTCTAGCTCCGTCTTTTCCAACTCTATATTTGCCTACTTTACCATTTACTGCCATAGCGCCAGATTTGTAGAAGTAGTAATATTTACCGTTTATTTTTTTCCAGCCATTAGTAAATTTTGAGCCATCGCTGTTTAAGTAATACTTTTTACCGTGTAGTGATAACCAGCCCTTTTTCATTGCACCGTTTTTATCAAAATAGTAATATTTACTATTAATTGATTTCCAGCCATTGCTAAATCTTGAACCATCGCTGTTTAAGTAATATTTCTTACCACTTACCGTTAACCAACCAGTTTTCATTACTCCATATTTATCGAAGTAGTAGTTTTTACCGCTAATTGATTTCCAGCCATTGCTAAATCTAGAGCCATCGCTGTTTAAGTAATACTTCTTACCACTTACTGTTAACCAACCAGTTTTCATTACACCGTTTTTATCGAAGTAATAGTTTTTACCACTAATTGATTTCCAGCCATTGATAAATTTAGAGCCGTCGCTGTTTAAGTAGTACTTCTTACCACTTACTGACACCCAACCAGTTAACTTAATACCAGCTTGATTGAAGTAATATGTTTTTCCACTTACCGTATACCAGCCAGTTACTTTCTCGCCTTTACTATTTAAATAGTAAGTATTTTTACCATCGTTTAACCAACCAGTTTGCATGTAGCCATCTTTATTAAAGAAGTACCACTTGCCACTAACATTTAACCAGCCAGTGTGAAAAGAGCCGTCTTTGTCCGCGTAAATGTATTTAGTTCCAACTTGTTTCCAAGCGTTACGTAATAGACCTGATTTAGCATCAAAGTATGCTTTACCATCATATAAGTTGAAGACACCAGTTTGTGCTACACCCTTAGAATCAAAATAGAAGTAGTTATTACTTTCTGGAACAAAAGTAACATCAGTCGCCATTAAACCGCCTTCTTGGTCAAAGTAATAGCGTTTTCCATTTAAATCTAACCAACCTCTGTGCATTTCGCCAGTTTTTGGATCAAAGTAGAATGTAGATTTCCATGTGTAATCATCTTCTGTTTGTTTTAATTCTAAGAAGCCTTTGTGCATTTTACCATTTTCGTCGTAGTAGTAAACTTTATTATCATCATTCACTACCCAACCAGTTGTGATTGGAGCATCTTCACGATTAATTACTACTTCCTTCACTGTTTCATTTCCAGCAAGGTCAGTCGCTTTTAATACAACTTTATTTTCGCCTTCTTTTAATGGAATAGTCACTTGATAATCCTTATTTAGTGGCGTTAAGACACTCACCGGATCCTTTAATGGAACTTCAAATTCATGGTTTTCACCAACGTAGAATTCTAAGAAGTTGAAGTTATCTTTTAGATTTACATTAAATGTTACATGATCTACATCTTTATTTACTCGAGCTGGCGCATCTACATTAATTTCAGCAGCTTTTGTATCAACGTAAATATGACGAGCAATCGAGAAGCTTTTGTTAGCAAGGTCTGTTCCTTCTACTTGAACAGTATAATGACCATCTTGGTCAAACATTAAAAATGTTGAATAGTTGTAGTGTCCAGTTTCTGGATCAAAAGTAATTGGAACTTCTTTTCCATTAACCTTAACTGATTTAACACCAATATCATCTGTTACGAAACCTTTAACTGGCACTTTCTTATCATTGTAAGTTCCCCATGGTTCTGGTGAGTTCGGAACATATCCTCCACTACCATCTGGTGTACCATCAGTGATATATACTAAAGGAAGATCTACATCACCAATTGCAGCTGTATCTTCTGACGCATTACCAGCATAATCCATAGCAACTACTTCAACTACTGATTTATCTGGAGCAGTAGCTAAATCATATGAAGATTTTGTTTTATCAGTTTGTCCAACAAGGTTTCCATTTACGAAGATATAATACCCTTCAACCCCAGTTCCTTCATCCAATCCATCCCAAGTAACAACCTTCTTATCTGCATCGTAAGTTGCATGAATACTTGGCGCATGAGTATCAACATAGACTGGGATCATCTTAGACTGCCATTGTGCACCTTCATAGCCAATTACAGATTTAATCTCATAACTGTATAAACCGTCTGGAACGACTTGACCATTTACTTTACCATCCCAAATAGTTGCATTGCTATACTTTAGTATGTCGCCGTTACCATTGTTAAAGTTATTTTTTGTAACATCAGATTGAGCACTTAAACGGCGAAGGAATTTACCATCTTTGTCAAGGATATTATATTGTACTTCTGATGCATTTCTTAAGAATGATGGAACTGCATTGATATTATCATCATATTGATCCTCGTTTGGTGATAACGCATAATAATTCTTTCCAGGAACAGAACCCCAGAAATAATTATCGTCATCTCGTGTCATGTCCTTTGCATATGGGCCATAAATAGGTTGTAAAT
Organism: Bacillus sp. AFS017336; assembly: GCF_002555445.1. Lineage (NCBI taxonomy): Bacteria > Bacillati > Bacillota > Bacilli > Caryophanales > Bacillaceae > Bacillus > Bacillus sp. AFS017336. The sequence goes on along the minus strand of NZ_NUCO01000027.1, from coordinate 49,605 downwards.
CGAAATAACGATTTTCACCAAGATCCTTGAAACCATCCACGATTGGAAGGCTATCCCACTTCCCATAGAAGCCTACGTATGGGGCCGTTAAGTTTGGTTGACCATCAGTACCAATAAGATTTACAGAACCTTCAACAAAAATATTACTATGAAGATCTGCAAGTATCTTCTTTCCACTCTTATCAAAACCTGGAATTTTTGCATTTGTTAAATCAATTTTAACAGTGAAATCAACGGATTGACCTGCTTGAACTTTTATCGTTTCAGGAGCATCTATTTTAATACCTTTAAATGCCCCTGCTTGAAGGGCATTGCGATCAGCGCCAATAGTTTGATAGAATTCATCTGTTAATGCTGTTGTATCTACTTTATATTCTGCATCTTTATCAGAAATATTTTTAGCTGTGAAAGTCATTGAAACTTGCTTAGATTGGAAATCCTTCAATTCGGACTTTGCTTCACCAGTTAACTTGTTAAAGAAGTAAACAGGTGTTGTAACAGCATTTTCAATTTGCATCATACCAGCACCTTGACGGCGTGGAGAGTATGGATGACCATCTAAGTCATTAATCACTTTCGCAGTATTCATCAACAATACTTTTGCCAAGTGAGTACGTTCACTAACATTTAACGAACTAAAACGTTTATCATTTTTCAGATACTCTTGTACTAATGCCGATCCACCAGCTACATGAGGAGATGCCATTGAAGTACCACTCATCACTTCATATTGATTATTATTAACCGTTGATAAGATATTTCCACCAGGAGCAGTGATTTCAGGCTTTAATTCAAGGCTAGGAGTAACTCCCCATGAAGTAAAGCTTGTCATACGGCCCATTTCAGCGTCTTCAGTTCTCTTTGTTTGGTTCACATGCATTGTTCCTGGACTTGTAATTGCATTAGCTAAAGTTAAACCTTCTGCACTTGTGTTAATAAACATCATTGGAATATCAAAACCGCCTAGGTCAGCGTATTGAACTCCGTTTGTCGCATTCCATACGATAATACCAACCGCACCGGCTTGAGCTGCATACTTCGTCTTATCAGCAAAAGTAAGTGAACCACGAGCCACAAGAACAATTTTGCCTTTAACATCTACACCGTTATAATCGCTTGGAGCACCTAATTTGTATGTTCCATTATCATTTATTCCAAGATTAACGATTGGAAGGTTTCCGCCAAATTTATCTGATAGATTTTTCCAATCATCGATCCCATTACCTGTAACACTAAGATTGTTACCTTCAACAGTTATAGCATGTTCATAAAGGTAAGCTTCATTTCCAGAAGCAGCTACTGAAATCGTATCTTTGTTTAGGCCAGGTGCTCCTGTTACACCGATATCAGGGTTTTGAGTAAGAGGATCGTCCCATCCGTAACCAATTTGATTCGAGTTACCAGAAGAAACAGCGCAAACAATACCATTCTCAACTGCGCGAGTAATCGCAAGGTCTTCCGCACTATTTGGCTCATAGGAAGATGCCACAGAACCAAGACTCATATTTAAGACATCAGCGCCTAGTTTAATAGAGTCATCGATTGCAGCTAAATAAATATCAGACCATGTAGAACCATAGCTTGGGTCATTACTGAATACCTTCATCGCAAGAACTTGTGCTTCCGGTGCAACCCCTTTAACGCCGCCGTTTGCTTCATCACCGTTTGCTGCCGTAATACCCGCTACATGCATACCGTGCATTGAAGCACCAGGTCCAAGATCCGTAACAATACTGTTTTGGTCAAAATAATTATAGCCATAAGGAACCTTGTCAGTATAGAAATGACCTGGTAATGATTTATCCTGTACAAGTTGAGCTACTTTATCTTTTGTTAACCCTTCTTTTGAATGATCTGTTAATTTAAAATCACGGTGTGTAGGATCAATTCCTGTATCAATAATGGAGATAACCATACCTTTACCATCGTATCCTGTGTCTTTCCAAGTTTCTTTAGACTGGATAAATTGATGACTTTTCGTCATATCTGGGGTAACTAGCTCAGATGTAGGACGATTATATTCGTTTGCTAAATAAACATTTTTTACACCTGAAGTAGCTTCAATTTTTGCTACATCACCAAATTCAACAACACCGCTGAAACCATTAAATGCAGTTGAATATCGCTTCTTATAATTAATGCTGATTCCTTTTCCTTGTAATTTAGATTTTACCGCATTTTGTTGGCTCGCTACTTTTGCATAAAGACTAGCCTTTTGACTCTCAGGTAATTCCTTAAATAATTTCCCTTGTTTTGTTGCGTATTCAAGTGGTGATTGGCCATCCACTTCAACGATGACTCGTACTTTATCTGATGCTTTTAAATTTAATTTAGTATCAGATACTTTGTTTTTGTACTTTTGATTCTTTGAATCCTCTAATTGTCTAATTTGTTTCAACTTTGATGTTAAATCACCTGGTCGATAAGAATCTGCTAATGTTGGTGAAACCGTAGCCAAATTAGAAAGCGCAAGAGCAGATGCTAAGGCATATGTAGTTAATTTACGATTCTTTATGTTGTTCATTTCCCAGTTCCTCTCAAGAAAATTTTAAGTAAATAATAAATTAGATTAATAGAAACATTCTTCAAAATAACTTTCTCAGTTAGATGAAGTCATTCGAGGAATATCGACAGATTCAGGACGCATTTCTCAATTAAGAACAAATCAAATTGATCCCAAAAATTTTTCCAGTTCCCCTCTAGATATCTCCTTTCAGAATTTAAAAGTGTAGAAAGCTTACTAACGACAAGCGATAGCATTCTTAATCTAATGTAACGAATTTATATTAAATCAACTTGATCATCGCCGTCAAACGAGTTTTTTTAATATTCTCTTTAACTCGAATATTCAATAATTGTCATTGAAATTGAGAAGTACTAAAAAGTATTAACATTTGAATTTTACTTAAGGGTATTCAGAGTTTAAAGTTGAGTTTGTGAAGAAATGTACTTAAACAACTGCCATAATAGCAGGTTGTTGAATAGAGTAAAGAAAAAAGCTCAAACCTTTGATACAAAAGAGTTTGAGCTTTTTCATTTATGTTATTATTCAACGTAGATAATCACGATTTCAACGAAAAGTCTTTGAAATTAGTACCATATTTAATTCAAAAGAAACTCCGGATTCACTAATCAACAGAATTTTAACTTTATTTAACGATTTTGACCATTTTGTTAAACACAAAAGTAAATATAAAAATGCTTACTGAACGTTTAGAACATAATAACCTTCGATTTAACTCGAATAAATCGTTACTTTTTCAAATAAAAAATCAGAAAACATTACACATCAAAATGCTGATATGACAAGCTTTTAGATTATGATCCAACTGGAAGCCAATCAACGACCCCTACCCTGTCAATTACAGGATGCGCGGATTATTCAGTAATACTGAATATCTTAGGTCAATTAAGTCCATTAAATTAAGGGTTCAATGTAATTTTATGCAAGGCTTGTCTTTTATCTCAATAGTTTCTAGTAAGTCTGTGCAATTTTTGTGCAATGAATTTGAGGTAGGCTGTACTTATCAAATTTACGAAGTAGAATAACATGTTGAACTGCTCACCACTTAACACCCTTACGGGTTGTTTGAAGTGGGAGATTCTTGGGAACAGGGCATACTTGCTAGTGTATTTCTTTGCCAGCAGAGGTTTCTCTTATTTGCCAAGCTATCCCCGTAGATTCCTACGGTTCTATGATTATTTATGCCAAAGCCAAAGTACGTAAGCCTTCTGCTAGAATATTTTTACTGGCATTTACGTCTCGATCATGATGTTCATGGCAAATCGGACAGGTCCATTCCCTGATTTCATGAGATTTTTTGCCACCTTGGTGCCCACAATCGGAACATATTTGACTGGATGGAAACCATTTACTCACTTTTATGATTGTTTTACCGTACCACGTAGCTTTGTATTCTAATTTCGTTACAAAAGCAGACCATGATACATCAGAGATCGATTTGGCTAATTTGTGGTTACGTAACATTCCTTTCGTATTCAGGTTTTCGATACAGATCATATCGTGGTTTTTGATGATTTCTGTACTCAACTTGTTAAGGAAAATCGTCACGTTGATTCATTACTCTTTCGTGTAATCTAGCGACTTTTCGTTTTTGTTTCTGATAGTTTTTTGCATCAAGCAGGTTAATCCCATTCTTATTAGCATATAACGCACGTCTTGAAAGCTTTCGCTGTTCACGTTTTAGTTTCTTTTCCATTTTGGCAGTAAATTTATTGTTGTCAATCTTGCGACCGTCAGAAAAAATGGCAAAATCAGTGATACCTAAGTCTATGCCAATCGATGATTCAGCTTTCTCCAGTGGTTGTACTTCTACTTCTGTAAGAATGGATACAAAGTATATACCACTTGGATTTCGTCTAACGGTAGCGTTAAGAACACGACCATGTACTTCGCGGCTTTTAGCAAAGCGAACAAGACCAAGTTTAGGTAGCTTCATTTTGTTTCCGACAACAGCAATATTTCCATTCGTTTCTTTTGTTGTGTAGGATTGAGCTGGATTCTTTTTAGACTTAAAGCGTGGTGCTTTATTCTGCTTTTTGAAGAATCGTGAATATGAATCGGCGAGGTTTTTCAGTGAGGATTGAAGAGCAATGCTGTCAACTTCTTTTAGCCATACTAACTCTTTTTTCAACTGTGTTAATTCAGCAGAACAAGAATTATACGTTAATCCTTTGCCAGTTTCTTTGTATGTGTCATTCCATTGTCCTAAAAAGCGATTGAATACAAAACGACTACATCCTATTGTTTTAGCGATTAGGGTTTCCTGTTCTTTAGTTGGATAGATACGGAATTTATATGCTTTATTGACTAGCATTTTTTCACCTCACTTCATTACAACTAACACAAGTTGGTAATACATTAAGAATACTGATTATCGCTACCTAATTTCATTGTAATATCAGACTTTCTCTTACTCAAGACTGAAAAGATCATTGAGACATGAAACGGGCAACAAAAAAAACTTTTAGTCTTACTCCTAACCGACATTCATCTCCCACCTATTACTGCTGTTATCACACCTTCACGTAATTGAGGAAGGAGTCTTATGTCGGAAAAAGATAAAATTAGTTAGCTTCAGTAGAAATCTTTTCTGTAGCTCGTAATGCTCTACGTAAGATCTTACCTGTACTATTTTTAGGCATTACAAAAATAATTTCGATTTCTTTAGGTACTTTATATTTTGCTAATTTCTCTTTACAGAAATAGACTTATTCATCAACTGTAACACTATCATCATTATATAACGAAAAGATCAGAAAATTCATTCTAATTTACCACACCCCTAGTTCAGTCTCTTCAATAAGTACTTTGTTGGTTTCAGGTCTAATTTCCATACATATCCAATTCACACTTTGGTAATAATATCTATATTCATTGCGGTGTTTTTTAAGGAGTTGGATATTATGGAAGTAAATGAAAAAACCTCCATGCTAGAAGAAGTAAAAAGCGCTTTTCAATTTAGCTCAGATTTTAAATATAAAAACTATTCAATTGGTGAAGTGACTCTTCATTTATGTTATTTAGACACAATGATTGATTCAGAAGTTATTCAGACTCATATATTAGAACAGGTTGTTTCAAAAGATCATTCAGATCGAATAATCACAACTATATTAGACTCTAATGATGTATATACACTTGATGAATGTATACAAGCAATTTTATCTGGAAATGTCATTGTATTTAACAATAACAATAAAAGTAAAGCAAAGTCCTACTCTGCACCTAGTAATAATAGTGATCGTTCAATAACAGAAACAGTTTCTGAAACCATAACATTAGGTTCTCATGACAGTTTTGTTGAAAGTCTTAAAATCAACTCAACTTTAATTCGAAAAAGATTACGTACTAAAGAATTAATCATCAAAAATATGACGATTGGTAAAAAATATCCTGTGTCACTTTCCATTTTTTATTTAAATGATCTGACTCCACAATCAATGCTTCAGACGATTGAACAAAAAATAAAAGAGCTAGAGTCAAGTGGAAAAGTTGAACCTGAGCGAATGATTGAGTCTGTACATATACAAAATATTATAGAAGAGTATCCCTCTTCTCCATTTCCACAAGTAATGTTCACAGAAAGACCTGACCGTACAGTTCGTCATTTATTATCAGGTAAACCTGCAATCATGCTCGATAACGACCCAAGCGCATTATTATTTCCTTATGATATTTATGGTTATTTTCGTAGTGTAGACGATTTTAATTTCCGATGGCTTTTTGGGATATTTTTTTATTGCTTAAGAATATTCGCATTTTGGATAGCAGTATTATTGCCTTCAATCTATATTGCTGTTACAACTTATCATTCGAATATTTTACCTGTTTCTATTTTTTATACTTTAAAACTATCAATTGAAAATGTGCCACTTCCACCTTTAATCGAAGCTTTTTCGATGATCATTATATTGGAGCTACTGAAGGAAGCAGCTTTAAGGCTTCCAAATCCTATTGGGTCAACAATTGGTACAGTTGGAGCAATTGTTATTGGAACATCTATTGTACAAACGAATTTAATCTCAAACTCAATGGTTGTTGTGATTGCAGTGACTGCCATTGCATCTTTTTCACTTCCTTCAAAGGAAATGTCTGTTGCCTCAAGAATAATGGGATTACCTCTGTTAGTCCTTTCATCAATTTTTGGTTTTATTGGTATTAGCTTGGGGATCTTTATGATTTTAGCCCACCTATCAAAAATAAGAGCATTTAGTTATCGATATGTAGAAAATCCAGGTTTCTCCGAATTTCCTCTTCTAAAAAGTAGGAAGGGGAAATCATCATGATTAATAATAAGCACCTATTCTATTTAATTATATTTACACAATTTGGTGTTGCCATTACAAGCTACCCTTATAATATTTATAAAACGGCTGGCCACGATGGATGGATTTCGTCCCTTATTGGTGGTGTGATCATTCAAATTTTATTACTTCTTTATTATGGTTTATATAAAAAATTTCCAAACAAAAGCTTTACTGACTATACAAAAATAATAACGAACCCATTTATTGGAACATGTATAAATATTAGCTATTTCATTTATTTTTTGTATGTTGTGCTCATAATATCATTAAGATTTTCTGATATTATTACGATTTGGATTTTTCCCAGAAGTCCTTCTTGGCTTATTCTGATTTTATTTTTGCTAACAGCGTACATTGTCGCAAAAGGGGACATTCAAACAATTGCAAGAACATACGTACTATGTACATTTATCTTTATTCTATTTATCTTTTTCCTATTATCTGCGTATGGTAACGTACATATTGGCAGAATATTACCTATTGGTCAATCGCCAATTAAAAAGATCGGCTCTGGTGCATATTCGTCTTTTATTCAAATGCTAGGATTCGAAATCTTTTTATTTTTATCGCCAAGTTTTCAAGATACAAAAAAGAAATTACTTACTTTAACTTTCGCAAATATCTTTACTACATTATTATATACTTTTGTCATTTTCACGTCTTATATCAGATTAAGTAATAAAGAAAATAGTTATATTATAGATCCAATCCTTTATATTTTTAAAACATATCACTCAAAAATGATCGAAAGTCTAGATACAATATTTTTAAGTTTTTGGACAATTGTCATTTGTGCAACAGTAGTGAACTATATTTATATTGTTAGTAAGGATGTTCATAAGCGTTTATCTTCAATTGTAAAAAATAGGCAAAGTATTTTATTTTTCATTATTTTATTAATATTTTCATTTTATCCATTGATCTCATTGCATGTAATAAAAAGAGAAACGCTCGTTAATTTCGGAAGTTATTTGGACCCCATTTTTATTATCATTATTCCATTTCTATTGTTCCTAATTAATAAAGTTAGGGGGCTAATAAATTGATTCGAAAATCAATTAAAATTTTTTGTCTATTTCCACTTCTTTTATTAGCTACAGGCTGTTGGGATTCAAGATCAATTAATGATAAATCATTGGTAAATGGGATTAGTTTTGATTTAGATAAAGATAAAAAAGTTGAGGTCAATGCACTAATTCTGGATATTATCGGTAAAGGGGCTGGCGTTTTCGATTTCCAAAATGAATCCGTTACTTCTAAAAAGGATTCAGTGTCTCAAGCCGGGATGGAAATACAATCATTTTTACCTGGAGATATTACGACATCGAAAACTAGAATTTTATTGTTAGGTGAAGATTTCTCGAAAACAAATTTTATTCATCTTTTAAGTACTTTTAGACGAAGAACGTTTTCAAGTCTAAATGTTTCAGTCGCAATAACAAATAAACAGCCTGCTAAAAACGTTTTAGAATTAAAAACGCTTGGAACTAAACCTTTATCATTTATGTTAAAGGATACAATTGTTAACGCCGAAGCAACTTCAGTTACTCAAAAAATGGAGCTATTTAATATTTTCACAGCTGCTTCCGAAAAAGGAGTTGACTTTACTTTACCTGTAGTAGATATTACGCTAAAAGATCGTGTAAAAGTTATAGGTGCAGGCTTAATGCATAATGCTCGCTATTCTGGTCATTTTATCTCTTCTGATCAATCTCCACTTCTTCTAATGATGATGGGGAAATACGGAACTACTGGCAATTTTATTACGAAACTTCCTGCAAAATATAAAGAACCTTACAATACGATGTCTTATGAAATTATTCGACCAAAAAGAAAATTATCTGTTTCTACTTCTAAAGATAAAATAAAAGTGAACTTAAAAATAAATGTAAATGTAAGAATAAACGAAATTACATCAATTAAAATGTTAAAGGAAGATGAAATTTGGTCTATTATCAAAAAAGATTTAAATAAAAGAGCTCAAGAGGTTATCAAGGAAATCCAACTTGCTAATAGCGATACATTAGGTATAGGTCAATATTTAAAAGAACATGATTCAGAAAAATGGAAAAAACTAGATTGGGAAAAAGTATATCCCACTATTAAAATCCAACCAAAGATTATTGTTACAATATTAAGTACTGGTTCAATTGGAAAAGAGTCTCAAGTTGAGGAATAAGTAATGAAAAAGATAGTGAAGGCAGTTGATATACTGCCTTTACTATCTTTTTTAAATATTATCTAGTTCTAAGCTCACATACTAAAACTACTATAAAATAAAAGTAAGAGAAGNNCTTCTCTTACTTTTATTTTACTTTAATCCTAATTGAGTTAAAACATCGTCAAGTGTTACACCTTTATAAGCTGTCTTAGCCTTAGGTGGATTTGGAACAGTACTATTTTGTAAACCGTAGTTTTTAACTACATAGTCCATATCCTTTTTATTTACAACTCCATCGAAGTTCAAATCAGAACCTGTTTTATTCGTGCACCAATATGTTTGGATATTTAATGCATCTAAAATATCAATGACATTATCTTTATTCGAATCTCCAGCTTTAGGTTGAGTGGAAAAAGTTCTTAATTTTCCGATTAAATCACCACGAACGTCATCTGATAGCACAAACGACTTATACACCGTAAAATGACCTGGTGCAGTCTTCATTTGTGAAGGTTCTTTTCCTATTATTCTTATCCCTAATTATTCTCTTCAGTTTGTCCCTAGAAAAAAATCAAAAATCATCAATTCTAATACTGATATCAGTTGCTGCTAAATAAGTAAGTGCTGCTGCGCCTAATACTTTGTTTACACCTTTTAAATCAGTATCATGAATAATGCCTTAAGCTAACATGAACTTTTCAGCTCTAGAACTAGCATTATATTCAACTGGCAAAGTAATAAGCTGAATTGCTACTGCTATTGAAAACAATAAGATCCCTACTCCAATTAGAGAGAAAGCTTGCAGTAAGAATCCACCTAATAATAGTAACGGAGATGCAATTTTTGCAATCGGAAAGATTTTGTGACGAAGTGTTAAAAATTAGTACTTTGTAAAAAACGTTCAATAATACTTTCCATTGTTCGGTTAAGCAGTAAAGTATTTACATCTTTTATGGACAGAATAGTTATGGGTATTAAGGGAAAAATAGGATAAAATTACTATTTGGAGAAAAGAGGAAACTTAAATGATAGCTGACCGAAATTTAGATAAAAATGAGAAATTGCTTCGGGAATTGCTATTTAATAGTTCTGACTTCAAATCAAGCAATTTCGAAACCGGTAATCGGATATATCGTTTATTTTATTTAGATACAATGATAGAGTATGCAATTGTTCAAGAACATATTATCCGTCCTTTGCTTAATAACACTAATGTCAGTGTACACGAAGCAGTCTCGATTCTCGATTACAGTGAAACGGACCTTCTTTCTGTTGCATCAAATGGTTTGATTGAAGGTAAAACGGTTGTCCAAATCGAAGGCGAATCAAAACTTTATTTACTACGAACCGAGCTAGTTAAAGAACGTTCAGTAAACATTCCTTTGAATGAACGTGTTCTACGTGGATCTCACAAAGCTTTAAATGAAAACCTGAATACGAATCTCAATTTAATTCGTAACCTAGTTGCTACCCCGGACCTTGTCGTAAAGTACTATAAAATTGGACGTAGGTCGAATACAAAAGTAGCTATACTATATTTACAATCCCTCGCTAACGAAGTTGTTTTACAAGAATTTGAACGTAGGATTACTAATATTGATATCGATTACATTGAAGCGCCTGGTTTTTTTCAAGAATTGATTCAAGATAAAAAGTTCTCTTTATTTCCGAAAATGCTTGTATCCGAGAGGCCAGACCGAGTAATGTCTTATTTAATGGATGGGAAAATTGCATTTTTAGTCGATGGTGCGTCAGATTGTGTAATCGTTCCAGTATCTTTCTGGTCATTTTTTCAAAGTCCAGATGATTACCAAGCTGGCTGGTTATTCGGCAGCGTCTTAAGATTCTTGCGACTTATGTGTTTTTTTATTGCGATTATTTTGCCTGGAACTTATGTTGCACTCGTTACATTCGATCCTCGAGTTCTCCCGTTAGATTTTGCAATGACATTACAAAGTTCTATGCAATTCGTTTCTATGCCACCAATTCTAGAAGCGATAATAATGCTAGCCATACTTGAAGTTTTAAAAGAGGCAACTGTTCGTTTACCAAATCCAATTGGTCAGACGATTGGTGTCGTAGGTGGTATCGTGATCGGTACTGTCGTGGTTCAGTCCAATCTCATTTCAAACATGATGGTTATCATAATAGCGCTTACAGCTATTGCTTCATTTAATATACCTTCGTATGAAATGAGTAATACTGCTCGTTTGTTAGCGTATCCTTTTATCTTCATGGCAGCAATTTTCGGTTTAATCGGTTTGGAAGTTTCAGTTCTGTTGGTTTTGACACACTTAGCCCGCTTAAATACGATAGGCATTCCGTATTTTTACAATTGGTTTAGTGCCGATACGATTAAGGATACGCTTTTCAGATTTCCAATCAAGAGCTTGAAAAAACGACCAATGGAAAGCTTGGCTAAAGATGAGACCAGAATAAGTAATCCAAGGGGGAAAGACTGAATGATTCAAATCAAAAAAATTTCGATAAATCAGCTCATCTGCCTCGTTATTCTGACACAAGTAGGTGTAAGTGTTTTATCTATACCTTACAAAATGTCTCAAATAGCAGGCTATGACTCTTGGATGTCCATAATTATTGGAGGAGCAATTGCTCAAATTTCTATCCTGATCATTTATCAACTTGGAAAAAGTTACCCAGATCGTCCGTTACAACAATACATATCGTCCATCGTTGGAAAGCCGTTAGGATCGATAATAAACTTAATATTAGCGGCATACTGTGCAGAATCTTGTTTAATGGTTATAGTTTCTTATACTGATGTCATTAACCGATGGTTGTTATTTGAAACACCTTGGTTCGTTCTAATCGGTTTATTGTTCATAATCACAACTTATATCGCTTCATCAACACTACGGTCAATCTCTACAATTACACGGTCCATAATGGGTATGTTTCTGATCTGCTTTGTAATTATTTTTATTAGTGGTATGGGACAAGGCGACTGGCGTCATTTTTTCCCAATTGGTAACCATGGGATTGCTCCAATTATTAAGGGTGCGATCCCTGCCTTTTGGGCGTTTGCTGGATATGAACTTCTACTGTACGTATTTCCATTCGTAAAATGTAAAAATAAGAAAGATATTTTGATTGCCATGTCAGTCGCCAATGGAATTACGACTTTATTTTACTTGTTTATATCGGTCATTGTAACGTACAACTTTAGCGAACATCAACTAAAATTCATTCCCGAGCCAATGGTCTTTATTCTACGTAAATTCAGATGGCCAGTCGTTCAAAGTCTAGATATTCTTTTTCTTACGATTTGGCTGTCCGTGAGTTTAGTAACAGCTTTTGTTTACTTGTTTTTGTCCGCCCGTTATTTAGCATTTCTCGGTAGAAAAGAAATCCGTAACCATACCCTTTTAGTATGGATAATAGCAATTATTTGTTTCGTAGCCGGAATTTTTTTCTCTGACCGACATTTGATTTCTCAATTTTCCGAGTATCATAATACTTCAACGGCGATTATTATTTTAGGAGTGCCGACATTAATACTACTAATTTCCATTGTACGAGAAAAGGTGGCGAGAATATGAAAAAAGCCATTATTTTAATATTGCTATTGCCACTATTGACCGGATGTTGGGATCGATTGGACTTAAAAAAGCTTCATTTAGTTGACGTGAATGCTTTTGACTTGAACGATAAAACTGGTGAAGTTGAGGCTTTTTTTCTCATTACAAGTTTCAAAAACACTGGACAAGGTACCGGGGAGCCAATTTCTGTTATGAAGGAACTTAAAGGACCAAGTTTAGCAGAAGCAATTGGGCAATGGGAGTTCACTGATCAATCTCCTTTCATAGGAATTAGCACGAGAGTCTATTTAATAAGCAAAAGTTTCGCTTTAGATGACCCTGTTTCAGAGCTTGATTTTTTACTCGGTGCGCCCTATTCATCTATAAACACTCCTTTAGTAGTTATTGACGGGGATATTTCTAAAGTATTTGAAACTACTCCCGAATTAAAAAATGAGTTCACAAAAGATTTAAATGAGTTTATTGTCTCCATGGAGAAAAATAGAACCATACCAACAGTTTCCATGATGAATTTTATACAATCTCAAAATGAACCGCTATGTGATTTAGCATTACCTATGTTAAAACCAATAAATTCTGACTTAGGGTTAGATGGTGCCCTATTATTCCGAAATGGTACACCCACTGGGAAAAAACTTGACAAAGATCAAGTTAAAATTTTGATGTTATTGCAGGGGGGAAATACAGGTAGACAAAGGTTTACTGGAAATTTATCGAAAAGAAATGGTGAACAAACATCATCCGAAAGAGTGAACAAAAACAATTATGGGTTTACGATCAAAAGACAGTTTTCAAAAATCACCGTTTCCAAAGATTCAAATAAATTACCTAAAATCAACATACGAACCAAAATGCAAGTTAGTGTATTCGAACTTGGCGAAGAAGGTCATAAGTTAAAACCTGATTATATTCAAATGGAAAAAAAACTAAATAAACAGTTTGAAGAAATGGCAATGGAGACTATTAAGACTATGCAATCAGCAAATTCTGACGTTCTTGGAATTGGAAAGCAATTAAAAGCATTCCATCCACAGGTTTGGAAGTCCTTGAATTGGCGGAATGATTATCCGCGAGTAACAATTGAACCGAAGTTTGATATAAAGATTATTAATTCGAATTAGTTACATTCAACAAAGAAATGAATTTCATTCGGAATACAAATAAAAGAGCTATAAAACCGTTTTTATCTACGGCCATAAGCTCTTTTATTTTTTGATTTCGACTGGAAGTGAAGAAAATTATTGACAACTAAGTTTTTAAAAAAACAACTCTTAATCTACACAAGAGCTAGAGCCTTCTCGTAATTATAACCATTCCTCCATTTACTTAAACCGTATCGAAAGTACTTTCGGTTTTAGAAATAACTAAATCAATATTCCTCACTACTAGCTGATTCCTTTACTTTCCCATTTTCAATCCTCAATGTTATTTTTGTCTATAATTATAAATTTGAAATTATATGGTAAAAATAGGGACATGCCATTAAAGCTAGGCAATAGAAGTCCTAAGAAGGAACGAACTAAAATGAATCGTAAAATAAAAATAAGTGGCTTTCAATTACTTTGTATGATTTTTATGTTTGAGTTAGGTGCTCCAATACCAATTGAAATCTATAAAAGAGCTAAGCAAGATACTTGGATCAGTTTAATTATGGGACTTGTTATTGGTTGTCTGTTATTTTATGTGATTCTTAAGTTAAATTCATTTTTCCCAGAAATACCCTTTACAAAATATATACAACATATTTTAGGTAAATACGTTGGCAAAGTATTAGCATTAATTTATATAGTATATTTTATTTACTATGCTGCTCTGGTTCTACGTAATTGCGAAGATTTACTAGTAGTGTCTTTATATAGCAGTTCATCACTTATTTCAATAGGCATATTAATGGTTTTCTTAATTATGTACGCTCTTTATAAAGGCTTTGAAACATTTGCACGTGCAAATGAATTTATGTTTTTTGTTTCAATATTTTTTATTTTACTTTTTATTGGATTAGAGATGATTTCTAATATTATTAACTTTAATAATTTAAGGCCTGTTTTAGAAAATGGTTGGGAACCAGTATTAAAAGCAACTCCTTTATTAGTTTCAAACCCCTTTGGAGAAATATTTATATTTACTATGATTTTGCCGTATTTAAATAATCAAAAGAAAGCAAAAATAGGAATATCATCTCTATTAATGTATGGAGTTATAGTAACTATGCTTTCAATATTAAATATTTCAATATTGGGCGTTTCAGAAATAGAAAGAACTATCTATCCATTTCTTACGTCTGTTAGTTATATTAATATTGCAGATTCAATTCAAAAATTGGATACTTTTCTTGTAATTCTTACAGTATATAATTTCTTCATAAAAATTACGGTTTATTTATATTGTGCTGTTTCAGGATCAGCCGACTTATTTGGAGTGAAGAGGAGTAGTGATTTAATCTATCCTATTGCAATAATAGTGTTAATTTGTTCATTATGGTTAGCGCCGAACTATATAGAACAGCGTATAAAGACCGCAGAAATAGTACCCATTTTATTACAGTTACCACTTCAAATAATAATTCCCGTTATACTACTTATAATAGTTCTAATACGAAGGAAGCTTAGGGGTAAAAAGTTGGTAAGTAAAAGTGTTTGATTTGAATCATTCATACCATTTATATTCTTTAAAATAATGATAGGATAGATAAATGGAAAAGTCTCGTTTTACTAGTTAATATCAAATAACCCTAAAGTAGCTTTGTATACTTTAGGGCTTTTTTTTCCCTCTGGAACACTGATCGCCGACTCCTTAAGGAAGTGTAATTAAACTTCAGCTAATGTATGCTTTAGGTTCATTAATGAAATCAATAAAATTTAACTTATCTACTATTAACTTCATACGCGGTTCTAATTCCTGCTTCAATTGCACCTTGCATCCAGCCTGGTGTAGTTGATGAATGAGATCCAGCGAAATGAATTCTTCCTTCTGGCGTACTAATAAATTGACCTAATTCTTTTATCTGATCTGGTTTAAACATGACAAATGCTCCTCCGGAATAAGGAAATTCATTCCAATCATGTGAGTAACCTATTAAAAACTCCGTAAACACTTCATTTCCAAATATAAATGAAAGATCATTCAAAGCAATTTTAATACGTTCTGCTTGTGTCATATTGTTCCATATACTTGAATCATCTTCCCATGTGTAGCTTGCTAACATAATCCCTGTATCAACAGATGCCCCGGGTCCATGACTTGGAAAATATGAAAACTTAATTGGTAGATCAGTAGTTAATTTCCCACCATTTATTCCATATTTTTCCCAAAATCTCGTTTTAAATTGAAGAGCTATTTTAGTTGAATTTGCATAATGTATCTTCCTAATAACTTTCCTTTTATCATATGAAATTGACTCAAATGGAAGTAAATCTACAAAATTCAATAAAGAAAAAGGAATTGTTGAAATCACAAAGTCGCTAGACAGTTGATGCTCAGTATTTAGTATTTGATTTTCAGTATAAATTGTTACGTTTGATTCTTGTTGTATAATTTTTTTTACTCTTTGATTTGTAATAATATCGTCTTTAAGTTGTGGTAAAAATCCATTAATAAGATGATCAGTCCCACCTGAAATTTCATAAAGTTTTAGATCTTTTGTTATTAGGATTAAAACTTCCCTTAATATGGCTGTAAATGCAAGTTCAGAAAATCCTTCTAATCCAACAAACGTTTCAATTAGATTAACTGCTTCAGTTGATAGTGATACACCAACAGGGTTATATTTTAAAAAGTTTGCCATTGAATAATGATCATACAATTTAATAACGATATCCCAATTCTTTACTGGATCTTGATTAATAAAATCAATAACTGGACCAACTCCTAATAATAGTAACTCTAATGCAGTTTTTCCTTTTTCACTTGAGGAGACCTTAAAATTTAATTGGTCTGGATTAGCATTATAATTTTTTTCATTTGTTAATACGTTATTAATGTAAATCAGATCCTGAGGGGTGCTATTAATGAATTCATTAACTTGCAAATTAAATTTTTTTATATATTCAAAAACTAAATGGTGAAATGAAGGTATACGCATTGCCCCAAGATCTATATATTGATTATTAATAAAAGGTTCCCTTTTTGTGTAAATTCTCCCCCCTATTCTGTTATTTGATTCGATAATGGTAACACTATGCCCAGCTTCTTTTAGGAGTGAAGAAGCAACTAGACCAGATATACCTGCACCTATAATCGTAATATGTTTAGGTGAATTCGTTTTTTGTAATCCATTTTGAATTATGTATATCATTTGCTCCATTGAAAGTAGTAATTTTTGAATCAAAGATATCACCTCATCTTGAAATATAATAGCTACTAATAAAATATTATTCGTTTACGGGTTTAAGTAGAATTTCAAAAAAGATTAATTATCCTGATTCAAAATATAATTCAACTGATATGTACGAAACTGTCAACTCACCATACCTAAACGCTTCTAATTTTTTGTTTTTGTCTGTTTTTAGCCAGACTTATTCTAAGACTACCAACTTAATTTTTCATTCTAACTAAGTCTGTGAATAACCATTCTTTTAAATCAGGGTAGAAGCCTTTATTTTCAAAGATAAAGAATAACTAGCTTAAAACCTTGGCACGAAAGCAAATATTATTAACAGTGATTTACAATCTGATATGCTTGTCCTTCTATATTTTTAAGAATATATTTTCCTACTATACAATATTTGGGATTGATTTGGACAAGAGATTTACAAATAAACTCATATTCAAAAAAACTAAAATTCTTATAAAAAATTCATTATTTAAAATGGCCTCTAGTAAGGGATTCATAAGTGGAACCGTCCAGGAAATAATTAATGAGGCAGATATTAACCGTACAACCTTTTATTATCATTATAAGGATAAGTTGGATTTAATCGAGGAAGTTGAATTTGAAATACTTGAAGGGCTTATTCAAGACCTAGTCATTCCAATGATGGGTTGATAGATCTTTTATATAGGATTCTATTTTTAGTTCCGTCAACGATGTCTGTGCAATTTATGTGCAATGATAAAGTAAAGTTTCTAACAGGTTGAGTGTCAATAGTCGTTATAACCATACTTTTCATAAAGAAATATTTTGACTTAAATAATAAAGTGGATGAATATGATTGATCATCTTAGCTTTACAAGAACGATAACTACTAATAGGAAAAAAAGCGTTCAATTGACGTCTTTTTTTCCTATTTTTTTTAATTTATTGATTGTATCCCTATCTTTTAAATGCTGTTTTTTAATTCTTTGATAAATTCTCTTGCCTCCGGTGTTAAACCTTTCATTTCTAAATAAATAAACCAGAAATCTATTTCGAAGAAGTTTTCTTCTTTTAAAGGCACAATCTTAATATCTCCGTTCAATACCATTGGGCGATTTTTAGCCGTAAAATCATGAAGATAAAAGATAGCTTGGCTTTCTTTAACCAATTCAAATAGTAGGCTACTTCTATTTGATTTCAGTACTATATTTTTGGGATCCATTTTAGCAATTTTTAATAGCCTTCTATAGTCAGAATTTTTATACACTACTGTTTTTGCATGTATTAAATCTCTAGGGGCTACATAGTCCATAGAATAAAACGGAGATTTTTTACCAACAGCAATACATATGTGACCTCTATGTAAATGTTCGAACTTAATATTACTTGCTTTTTTTAGTTCCTCAATTGTTGCTGGTATAAATGCAATGTCATAATTATGCTTATTAAAATTTTGAATAATATCTGCTGGGTTTTGCTCGACTATTTCGATTGATATATTTTTATGATCCATATTAAATTTCACCAATAGCTCTTGAATCGAATAAGAAAAAGTAGGGGCCGTTAGAATTTTTAATTGTGATTTATTATTACTTTTATAAATATCAATCTCTTTGTTTAAATCTTTAATGGTCTTTAGTAATATCTTTGCTTTTGAAATAACTATTTTCCCTTCTAAAGTTTGAGTTACACCATGTTTAGAACGATTAAATATTTTAATACCAAGCTCATTTTCTAATTGTGTAATTGATTGACTCATTCCTGACGGAGATATAAAAAATTTTTCAGCTGCCTTTGTAATAGACATTTCATTTGCAATTGTTATTATGTACTCCATTTGTTCAAAATTCATCTTTTCACCTCGGCATTCAGCTTTTCTCATTTCTACTATCCTATATATTAGTTAAGAAAAAATGAAGATGCAATCTATTGTTAGTTTAATCTGCAGAGCAATAACTATTCTTCGGTTTAAAAACTAAACTTCAGTTAAGTATTTCTTCATACAGTTTACCATTTTTGTAAATGTACTAAATTTATCGTATATTGTAAAATTTTATTAATACGTATTATAAAATCTCTATTTAATTAATTTTCTACCCATACCAAAATGAGAATATTCAAAATTCGCCAAAGAGTAAATAGTTTGCAACATAAATTACTCTAAAATTCAACAAACTTGAAGGGAGGAATTGGTTATGTATGAGGGTAAAATACTCAAGTTTTATCGAGAAAAATTCAAACTAACACAAGAACAATTAGGAAAAGATATCTGTTCCATTACTCATATTAGTAAGATCGAATGTAACCGAACAACATTTAATAATGAAATCATAAATTTATTATCCGAGAGACTAGGAATAGAGATGGATGTTGAAATAAAAAAATTAATCAATATTAAACACCGCTTAACAGAGTGGAATGATGCAATCATTATGCAATTCGCAGAAGAAATCGAACAAATCAATTGTGAATTAGAACATGAAGAATTGCTCGCGATTTCAGACTATATCCACTTATATCATTTACTTCGCGTAAGATATTTTTTAATTCATAATAATACTCGTGAAGCGATGAAAATCATAAAGAAAATACAAAAATTAGAGAACGAACTAACAGATTATGAATCCAATCTATTAAAACATGTTTTAGGAATTTATTATTTAAAATGTGAAGATCATATTAAAGCAATTCAAACGCTAAAACAAATCCAAATTGAGGATTATAAAAATCCAGAATATTACTATCACTTAGCGATGGCCTACCATACAATTCAATCTCCAGTTTTGGCTTACTATTTTGCAGAAAAATCGCATAAATATTTTAAAGATATTAATAACTATCTTCGAGTTATAGATGCTGAAATGATTATGATTATTCAAGTTACTGAAAGTAGTGATTATGAAGAAATTATTACTCGTTTTAAGAGTTTAATCAAAAGCTGTGATATATGCAATGCTCCTGACCGAAAAGCCAAATTACTTCATAACTTAGCGTATGAGTACTACAGAAGAAAAAACTATGATCAAGCTAGGTTGCATTATAAGCAATCAATGTCCCTAAAAGATCCAGAATCTCCTATTTATTTACTTACTTTAGAAGGATATATTCGTACCTCTTTTGAAGGTGAACTTATTCCAAAAGATGTATTAATTCAACTTGCTGAAGATGGATTAATTATTTCGATTCGAATTAATCAATTATTGTATATTCATCTTTTTAGACTAATCCTTTATTTACTTAAATCGAAAGAAAAAGAGTACTTTAAATATTTAGCTAACAAAGCATTACCAATGTTTAATACGTATGGTTACACTTATTTAATTCAGCGATCTGAAAAAGAACTTTTTAACTATTATTCTAAAATAAACTTACCTGATAAAGCATTGGAAATGGCCAAATTAATACTTGTTACTTAAGTAAAAGCAAGAATACATAATGTATTCTTGTTTTTTTCTTAAGGTTGAAATATATTTATCAATATAAATATCTGGGGAATATTATATTCTAAATAATACATCTTCATCTAATCGATTAAATTCATCTGAGGTAAACTTAATTGTATTCGCAATTGTTTTTTCTCTTTCTCTTTCAATTGAATCGAGTATGCTCTTTTTACCCTGTTCATCGAGTTTGTCGATATCTTCTTTTGTTAAAGTTGGTACATTTGGATTGCCATCTTTCTGACTGAAAAAAATATCCTGGTCGGGCTTACGTTTTTTAATCGAAATCGGAAGCTATTGCTTCGTTTCTTCGGCATGTACAAACGACATGTTTGACATTACTAAACCGAAGAGAGAAACATAGGTCATTCCATGTGCAAATCTTTTTCTTATTTTCATACACCCCCTCCTTAATTAGTCAATGAATTGTAAATTCTATGTTCAAACCATAACCAAATATTTAAGTATTAACAATTTTCTTAATACAGTAAATATAGTATGATTTTACTTGAGTTCGACAAAATCGTACATTGGGGTAAAATAAAACTTTTCATTCCGGCAATTTTCGACAAAAACAACGAATTACTTGTAAAAATTTACCTAATAAGGTATTTTACTGTAGATTTAGTTATTATATTAGCGATATTTTAGATTTTTTGTCTTTAATTGACATATTTCATTTGGGCAATTTTAAAGATTTTTATGAAAATATCAAGTAAACGTGTGTATTCCATTTTTTTTCACTCAATTTATCTAATAAAACTCTAAGTCATATTCAATCATTTTCTAAATAACATACTCAGTTAACTACTAAAGCGAATCTACTAACTAGCATGCTAGTTCTATGTTTAGAGAGTAAAAAGCTATCAAATCCCTAAAATTAATAGGAACGATAGCTTTTAAATCATTCTAAGTTTAATGATTTGAGTTTGCTGAAAAACCGTTACTTTATTAGCTAGTATTGTTACTTTAAAACCGTCTTTAGGAACTACATCAACCGTGATTGTAGATGTTCCATTTGATAGCCCGTATAGCCCGAACCCTCTATTACTTAGGATTGAACTTTTTCTTATGTATGCCCGAATCTATAAGAAAACCAACACCTTATTCTGTTAAATTAATATTAGAAAAAATATTTTTCGTGAAAAAGGTTCATCTAATAAAATCTATTTATTAGTTTTCTTTTAAAATGAATCTATTACTTTTCTATTATTAGTACTTCAATGCATCCTCTCTTCACTAACTACATTCTAAATTACTTCTAAAACTTCTAACCCACATCAATATGTAAAAAATGAGGCTGTCTCAAATTAAATGAAGGAAACCTTCAAGGAAATTAGGATTTCTTACGGGTTTTTGTACGTTAAGAAATTATAAATTGGCAGCAGGAAGATTACTCTACTTAGATACCAATTCTAAAGATTAAGTATAAGTGCAACTACGACTCTGTCTTCGCCTAAAGGCTCGCCAATCGGCGAATTTTCTTTATGTTTTTTCTTGAATTGTGATCATATTTTGCCCGGTTTCAAAAACTTTTTTTGTTATGCTATTAGTTTGAATGAGATTTCAAGCAGTATAAACAATTTATCAACCAGATATAGAAATATTTCAACCAGTTTCAGCAGTATATCAACGGAGTTCACAACTTTATAAGCAAAGTTCACAAAGAGTTCGCCCGAATCCAATAATATGAGTAATTTTTATAATAAAAAAGAATGTCTCAAAAGTACAGTGACCTTTGAGACATCCCTGGCGTAACTCAAGAAGAGTCCCACTTTTATAACACGATTAAATTTTCATCTGAAATAACTACTGTTTCATTATTATCAGAACCTATTTTCGCTTGAACGTTACATAAATCGTATGAT
The DNA here is from genome assembly GCF_002555445.1 of Bacillus sp. AFS017336. NCBI lineage: Bacteria > Bacillati > Bacillota > Bacilli > Caryophanales > Bacillaceae > Bacillus > Bacillus sp. AFS017336. Next base: position 27,451 of record NZ_NUCO01000027.1, on the reverse strand, counting down.
TCTTTGTTATGTTCGTAAATGTATAGGCATTGTATTTAAGCTTCACATTCACTCCGTCAACCTTCAACGTAGCGATTATATAACCTTTTTTCGCTGTAATTTTGAATGTTTTATTTGTTCCGTCTGCCACTGTAACTTTGCCACCTGGGCTAATTGTACCGTTTTTACCCACTGTTACAGTAATCGTATGAACGTTCTGCTTAAATGTCACATTGATTGTACGATTTTTCGTTACGTTAGTTAAAGTGTAGGTATTGCCTGTAAACTTCACATTCACACCATCTACCTTGATCGTATCAATCATATATCCTTTTTTCGGTATAATCGTGAACTTTTTATTTGTTCCGTCAGCCACTGAAACCTTACCGATTGGGCTAATTGTACCATTTTTACCCGCAGTTACTGTAATCGTGTGAAGGATTTGCTTGAACGATACATTGATTGTATGATTCTTCGTTACGCTACTGAACGTGTAGGTATTTTTTGTTAACTTGGCATTCACACCGTCAACTACGAATGAAGCAATCTCATATCCTTTTTTCGGCGTAATCGTGAACGTTTGATCTTCTCCGTGTTTCACAGGTACGCTGCCGCTTGGGCTAATCGTACCATTACTTCCTGCTGTTGCTGTGATCGTGTGAACGATTTTCTTAAACGTTACGTCAATCGTATGATTACCCTTGATGTTCGTTAACGTGTAAATGTTGTTTGTTGCCATTGTTTCCACATTGTCAACCTTCAACGTAGCAATTTCATATCCGATGTCTGGTGTGATCATGAACATTTGATCTGTTAGCTCATTTACTGTAACCCTTCCACTCGGGCTAATCGTACCGTGATCACCCGCTGTTACCATGATTGTGTGAAGGATTTGCTTAAATGATACGTTAATCGTATGATCACTTGTTACGTTAGTAAACTTATATGTGTTATTTGTTGACGAAACAGCCACACCATCAACTTTCATCGTTGCGATTTCATATCCTCTTTCAGGTGTGATCGTGAACGTTTGATCCGATTCCTCAATCACTGTTACTTTTCCACTTGGGCTAATCGTACCGTGATCATCTGCAGTTGCGGTAATCGTGTGAACAATTAGTTTAAATTTCACATCAATCGTGTGATTACTCGTTATGTTTGTCAACGTGTAAGTGTTGTTTGATACTGTTACATCCTTACCGTCAACCTTAAACGTAGCAATCTCATAACCTTTATTCGGTGTTATCGTAAACGTTTGATCTTTACCGTGATCCACAGGAACACTGCCACTTGGGTCAATTGAACCGTTGCTGTCCGTTGTTGCCGTAATCAAATGTTGTAATTCGTCACTTACGAAAATATCAAATTTTGTATCGATATATCCAGGCGCTGAAATTGTAACCTTATAATCGCCTAGTTCTGGGAACAATGATCTGTCAACAAATGTCAACTCCGTAGCTGAAAGCTTGAATTTACTAGAATCAACTAATTTGCCATTTATCGAAACAACTGGTGTTGATGCAAGCCATGCTGAATCCGGCGCGTAACTTGTAGTAATTGGTTTCGTTTCTTGAATATAAGCAATTTTTGAAGCAAACTTTGGTGCGTTGTTCTTAACTACTTGAGTTATTTTCGTTTCAGGATAGCAATACGCGTTAAACTTAATCTCATAATTACCTGTCGCAGGAAATGCTGTACCAGGGATCGTTAAAATAATATCGCTATCATTTGACGATATTGTTGTATCTGCTTTAATCGATACACCACCAACCGTAATATCACCTGAAGCTGCCTTTGCAGCTGTTGCCCATCTCATGTTTTCAGCATTGTTCTGTATCGTAATAACTACCGGCTTGCCAACTCCACTTGGTGTCACAGGAAGTGTCGGAGCCTTTCTTTGATTAAATGGTTGAGCAATTGTAATAGGTGTAAAGTAAGGCGACTTGAACTTTATGTTCTTATTACCTGGATCAGTATTCGACTGTGTTGCGTATCCATCGATTGTTACTGCACCAGTACCATTAATAACAGATGTAGTTATAAAAGGTTTTACTGATGTAGCTGATGTAAATTGGATAGTAACATCGCCATTATCTATCGTTAGATCTGATGTTGTTGCTAGTAAAATTGAACTTCTCCATAACGGATTATCGTCACCGTTAATTGTGTAAGTAATGGTGTCACCAAACTGCGGAGTACCTGTAGGCGCAGAAAGCGTTATTGCAGGTGCAGTTTGAGGTGTAACAGTTACAGATACCCTATTGTCAGCATATCCAGGAACTGAGGCAATAAAATCCCTAGAAACTGCAGCGCCACCATCTGTTCTTACTAAATCATAAGGAATCTTAATCGTTCCTGCTGTTTCATCAATTACAACTCTAGTTTTGATTGAATTTCCACCAAATTTAATATTACCACTTGTCTTCAAAGCAGAAATCCAATCAGCTGCTGCTGTACTAGGAGTATAAGTCATTACTAGGTCTTTTCCAGCAAAGATTGTACCTGACGGTGATGTAAGCGCTATACCTTGCTTGTATAACGGCTGATTAACAGTAGCAGTTTGATAATTTGTTGCGATCACGTTGATTGTTATGCTTCCAGGTGCTGTAAATTGCGATTTATCAATTTGTATAGGCGTTCCAGGTGTACCGATCGTGATGTTTTTACTTGCAAAGTCCGCTTTCGAAATGGTAGTACTGCCAACTTGCACGGCTGTAATCGCATCTCTCCACGCTTGTGTATCGTTTGTAGCTCCAACCGCAATCGAAATTGGATTTGAATTACTATCATTAAAATATCGATTCGATTCGGCTGTCAATGCCGGACCCGGGAAAGCACTAATTCTTTGTGCAAAAGAATACGTAGTGAAATTGTCCGCTGCTACAGAAATATTCCAATCGTAAATCGATGTTCCGACCGTTAGCGAAGGTGTCGAGAAAACACCTGCTGGGATTGTAAAGTTAAATGTAGTTGCATTTGTCGGTGTCACTTGGTTAAAGAGCGCCGCAAGTTCATTTCCCTTATACGTTGCAACAACATTATTGTTTGGATCTGTTACAGTTATTGAAGTAATATTCGGCTGCCAAATATCACGGTAGTGCGCAGCTGTAGAGCCTGTACCATCTGCACGACTATATGTTAATGCTTTTCCAACTGTTGGACTATTATTCGGTGCAATTGGGATAAAGCTATTACCCACACCATCTTGCATTTTAAATTTCATTGAACGATCCATATAACCTGGAGCTTTAAACACAATTGTGTGCACTCCAGATTTTTTGAATAACGATGGATCAAATTCGTATTGTCCTTTGTTATTAACAACTTTTTCAATAATCGAATTTTGTGAAACCCCATTATATACATTCGTAGCTGCTTTACGGTCAACGCCATCAATTAGAATTTGTCCACCAGCGCCGTCTATTGCAGCCCTATAATCAGTATCTTCTATTTGCGTAATTGTAGAAGCACCTGTTACAATGTCAGGAGTTTTATAAACTACCGAAAATAATTGAAACGGATTTACTTTACCGTAATTTACGAAGGCATTAGCATCGCTTGTTTTGATATATGGTACTGGTTTAACGACTGTGTTAAACGCAGTTAAATCTGAACCTTTTGGTATTGTATTAAATCCGGTTAACTTAATCTCTGCACTCGTAGTTGATACGATATTTCCTGCTAAAGTTTCTGCGTTAGAAGCAGTTGTATTATATTTGCCAAAGTTTTTGATAATGTAACCAAAATCATTATAATCAATTACACCATCATAATTTAAATCCGCTGCTCTTGTGTAAGTTGAGGACGTTGCAACATATGCATTGTATGCAGTAGATTCTGCCTCGATGTCTCTCATATCGATCACATCATCGCCGTTCACATCACCAGCAAGCATAATAAAATTAGGAACTGCGTAATTACCTCCTGCTGCATAATTATATTGTCCTTTTGAGTTCACATCTAATGTTCCATGGTAAGTAAAATGTCCCGGCATTTTCATTGTAAAATTGTATGGCTTAGTGCCCGCTTGCATAGGCAGATCTGTTGTAAATAAACCAACTTGATTTATGCCTGGGTTAATACTTGAAGCGCCGACACTAGGGTCTGGAGCTATTGGCAATACAGACGTTATACCTCCTGTATTTGGATCTTCAAATCTAATATCGACACCTGAACCAGTATTTGTTATCGGTGTTGATCTACCGTATATATTAGATGTCGGATAGCTTTGAAATCCTTCAGGTTTAATACTACCGCTGATATTTGCCGCTCCTTTAATGTAAAGCTGTTTGTCAAGGAAAGTTGGGACACGATCCATTTCGGTCTTACCACCACTGTAGGTTGTGATTTCCGGGATAAGAGCCGATCCTACAAGATATAATGTATCGTATCCAGCATCGTTCGTAACTTTGTAAGAAATATCAAGTATTGGCATTTCCTGTGCAATGCCGCCACTCATTGTATCTGAAGAATTCAAAACACCTTGTGATTGAACACCTTCAGGGAGATTGAAATTGAAAATAAAATCACCATTTATGTCATAGCTTTTATGAATCCAACTTTTATCTGCTGTAATTCCTTTTGATGCTAAAAATGCTTTGTATTGTGGACTAAAATCAATATTCGTAATATCTGCAAACGGAAGCTCGTCGATATAGAACTTAGCACCTACAACATTTTTTGGATATTTAATGGACAATGTTGATTTAAAGTTATCGCCTTTTGAGACCAATGTTTTGTTAACAAGAAAAGCAGGGTCTACCCCATTTAACGTTGTCGAACCTGGTGTATCAAGACGTGCAAATCTATTAACTACATACTCGTTGCCTTTTTTAACAAAGTAATAAAATTGCCCTTGAGTTTCAAGATTTCCAGCATAAGAATAATCTTCAGGGTAAATTCTGAACTGCGTCCCATAGTTTTCTTTATAAGGGTCAGTATCAGAATTCACTAAGTCGTCTTTCGATATACCAAATTTAAATGTTCCGTCTCCATTCATATTAAGGAAGTAATTGACATACGGATCATCGTTTGAGTCCCCTAGCATACCGTCAATTTTACCTAATGATTGGCTCACATTCGTATCAGTGTCATAGACTGGTGGTTTAGGAACGGCTGTTTCGTGTCCAACATTCTTCATATAATCAACGTTTGAGTCGTAAGCTTTTCCAGAAAACCATTTTAACCCACCGTCTGTAACAGGACCATTAGTGTCGATCTCGTAAATACCTGGTTCACTGCCTGTATCCATTTTCACCGTCGGAGCAGTGTTATCAACATAAACTGTGCTGTTTAATTGATAAAGCTTTCCAGAAGAAGCGTCAATTGCACGAGCTTGTATAACGTAACCGCCTTCGTCAGCTACTTTTGTCGATGACATTTGTTGTGTAAGCTTCGTAGTCAGATTAGGGTCGTCCTTTGAAATAGGAGCACTATAAGGATAGTAATATCCGTTCATCATAAATGGTAACTGCTGTAAATCTCCTAGATTAAAGCTATAAGCGCTATATGAAGAGATAAAACCTATATAATTACTGCCTGTTATATCCATGACATAAAGCCTTAAACCATAAGAAGGGTCAATCGGACTTTTCACTCTAACCCCTGCATAGGCTATTGGAGCTACTGCAAAAGTATTAGGATTAAAGTTCTTATCGCCGTTTAGTGTGAATGCTTTTCTTTCAACACTGAACTCTATACCTCTACTTTGAATGTCAATTGCAAGAGGAATACGATAGGTCTCAGTAGAACTAGCTGAATTAGCAAAGTTTATATACGCTTCGTAGAATCCACTTGCTGCCGAAGCAGGCGTAGTGAATTTAGCGATAAGGTGAACCGTGCCACCTGCTGGAACAGAAATCGAAGTTAATTCCGTTGCGGGTGATGTGGCATTACTTAAACTAATTTTAGCGCCTTCCTTTTCACCATCTTGTCCGGTTTTCAAATAAGTATCCTTAAAGAAAACGCTATTTGTGTTGAAAGTTTTAGCAGAAGTACCGTTATTGGTGATATACAAGTCGCCTGTTTTCAATACAGTACCATCTTCTTGACGTGCAGTATAACCAAACGAAAATGAAGATGTTGTATTTTCTTCGCTAATAATATTAGAAGTTGATGACGTATCAGTTGACGAACGTGATTGAATAAAGTCTTTTACCTTAAATAGCATATCTGTATGCACAGCTTGATACGGATCTGTTTTACCAGAACCAATTTGGAATAAACTTTGCTGAGTGCTAATTGGGTCTGCAGTTTCCATCAATGCTGCTTTAACATCTTCAGGCTTATAATTCGGATGAGCCGCCAAAATCAATGCAGCCATACCGGCAACATGAGGCGTTGCCATTGAAGTACCCGACATCGTTTGATAAGCATTCGAATAGTCTTTGTTATCTGGTTCCCAAATATCATAAGGAGCTGACGAGAAAACATCGACACCTGGCGCAACAACGTCAGGCTTGATAGCCAATGACCCAGTAACTGGTCCTGTCGAGCTAAAGCTTGCTAGCGTGTTCCCGCCCATAATATAGTTACCAGCATTCGATAAAGAGATATTCTTAATCGTACCGCTTTTAAAAGCATTATAGAAGTTCGTTCCATCATGCATGTTTAATTGCAAAGTATAGACTGAATCGCCTAATGTACCAATATAAAATGGATAATAGCCTTGATCATCAACAAGGAGATCAGGGTTATCGCTCGGATTCCACAAAATCATGGCTTTAACATGTTCTTCAGCTGCGTATGCCATCAGTTGGTTTACAGATGCCGCACCACGCTTTACAAGTACAACTTTATCTACAATACTGATATTTTTGTTACGAAGATAATCGTACCAAGCAGGAGTACCTGATCCAGCATCAACTAAGTCGTACTTAGTCGAACCGCTAAGCTTAGTAGTTGATTCTGTAAAATCTCGTCCTAGTAAACGAGTATTCGTAATAGCGTATGATTCTTGTTCAGTTCCACCATATGAATGAATATTAAATGTTGGAATTTGTTGTGGGTATGTGATAGCTCCGACAGTAATCGCCTTAGCAGCTGCACCCGGTGTCCCAACTGTGCCAGCGTTAGGACCACTGTTTCCAGCAGCAATAACAGCAGTTACGCCTAAGTCAGTAACGTTGTTGATTGCAACAGCATTTGCAGATAACGAATCATTCAGTTCCATACCAAGTGATAGGTTAATCACTTTACAACCATCTCTATATGATTGATCGATTCCAGCTAGAACAGCCTCATCACTACCACCGTAAGGACCTAATACACGATAAGCATATAACTGCACTTCAGGAGCAACACCTCTTAGAGCATATGGAGAGTTGTTACGTGACTGACCTGCAATTGTACCTGCAACGTGAGTACCATGGGAAGTAATATAATCATGGTAATCTGTCGGGAAGCTTTGATCTTGCTGTTCTGGCGGAAGAGCATCATTTGCTTTCTTCGCAGCCAACCAGTCAGTATATACCGTTTCCATAGGGTCGTTGTCATTGTCTACAAAATCTTTACCACCTTGGTATTCACCAGCAATGTCTGGGTGGTTGTAGTCAAGTCCTGTGTCAATTACACCAACTTTTACGCCATTACCAGTTATGTTTTCATTTTGAAGATCGTGAATTTTCATCCAATCGAGAACTGCTGTTTCACCCGATTGTGAGCCTTCTGGACCTGGAGTTGTAACAGGAACAGTAAGCGGTTTGATTGAATCACCCGATTTAGCAGGACTATAGGAAGTACCGCTAGTTGATTCTTCTTTACCACGATTTGAACGAATAGCGGGCACTAAATTTGGATTCGTTTGTTTTGCTGAAACCTTGCCGTCACCTGTAATGCTTGATGAAACTTCAACCTTCTGAGAAGCAACAATTGGTGCATATTTCACGTTAAGATAAGCGCTCTTTACGTATGGCAGTGCTAACATATCATTAAGGGCATTACTTGGTATTTTAACAGCTAGCCCGTTAAATACTTGCGTATACTCTCTTCCTAATTTAATAGAATTAGTCCCAGCAGAATCTTTCAAAGCTTTAGTTTCATTTGTTATGAAACTCTTAAAATTGCTGTGAGTTTGATTGACAGCTTTCTCAGCGCTTTCTAGAGTGACATCCGATGTGCTTTCTTGAGTAATGGAGAATGCTTTCACACCATCTGTTGAATCATTTTTCTCTTGATTTACCTTTTGGATCTGCGCCGGATCAACGTCAAATTGAACAATTAAATCTAGTTGTTTTGATGTTTCAAGTATCTTTGGGTCAAACTTTAGCTTCTGCAAATATAAGTTCTGCAATTGCTCCGCTTGATTCTGTTCAAAGTTACTATTACTACCTTTTTCAGTAGAGTTCTGCAATTGTTTCCCTTGATTTAAGATATTATTAATGATTTTTTCGCCAGATTTACCTGTATTTACGGCTGTTTTGCCTGTCATAGCAAACGTCGGAGCCGTAGTGCTAAATAGCATAAAAGATGCAAGCACTGTTGACATGATCATCCTCTTCTGTTTACGTTGCCTCATACATTCTTCATATCCTTTCATATCTTAGTATATAGAGCAAATACTTTACTTCCCTATTCACTTCTCCCCCCAAAAACAACTATTTTTAAACTATTTATAATATTCAGGCAATTTATTGCCATATTAAATTATACTTTGAGCTTATATAGACAGTAAATTGGGGGAATTCCGGCAAAAATGATCATAAATTTTGGTATTTTTTAATAAAAAAGTTAGAATTTGTAGAATGTTCTATCTTTTTCTCTTTGTATCACTTGGATTTTTAATTTGGGGAAATTCCGAGAAAAATGATAAAAAATGTTGATTTTTTTTTAAAAATATAAAGAATTTTCTACTTTTGCACTTTGTTTCAATTGGATCTATCTAAAGTAGAATTTGAGGGAACTCATGGTTTGGTATAATACTATTTTTACAGAATGCAAATATTTATTAATGAAAATTATAAATTGAGTTGGGTCTGTGTTCCTCAACAACGAGGTTTGCCGCTCGCTTTCTTCAAATTCAGCGACACCGCGAAAACCATTGCTTTAAACTAATACTGTTTCTGCCTATACGCTGCGATACTTGCACACTATAGTCTATACCCATGAAATGCGCACATCAAAAAGACCTCTCAGTTTTCTGAGAGGTCAATTCTTTTTACTTACTTAACAGTGATTGTTCGTTTCACAGAACCACTCACATTTCCTGCTTTATCAACTACATAAAGGGTAATCGTATTCGTTCCCTTGCTTAGATTTGATAAAGTAGCTTTGAATGTGCCTTTGCTTGAAACAGTAGCTTTTGCTTTAATCTTCGTGCCGATTTTCACGACAAGAGTAGAACCTGCTTCTGCTGAACCTGACATTCTAAGTTGGTGTTTCTTACTATCTACTACAAAGCTTGAAATCTTTGGCGTTTTTGGTGCCGTGCGATCTAAAACTGTTACTTTTCTTTGTGCACTTACGTTACCAGCTTCATCTGACGCGCTGAACGTTAAAACAGTACCTGCTTTTTGTGTGCCAATTTCCAAATAGAACTTGCCGTTTTTATTAGCTTGTTCTTTTCCAATTACAACCCCATTACGCTTAACCGTCACAGTTGCATTTCCTTCAGTTGTACCTGAAACGAATTTGTCATGGTCTGTAACAGGTTTCACGCTTGGTGCAAGAGGAGCAGTCATGTCAATTACATTTATAGAAACTGCTTTGCTTACGTTTCCATCTTTGTCACTTGCTGTGACTGTTAGCACAGTACCTGCTTTTTGTGAAGCAATCGTAACCTTAAAGTTTCCTTTGCTGTCCGCTTTTGAGCTGCCAAGCATTCCTTTTGTACTGCGTACGAAAACCGTCGCATTTGCTTCTGTTGTACCAGTAACAGCGTAATCGTTATCATCTACTTTTTTTACAACTGGTGCTTTCGGTGCAGTACGGTCTAAAACCGTGATTGAAACTTCTTTGCTCACTTTTCCGTCTGCATTTGCCGCGCTGATCGTTAACACAGTGCCTGCTTTTTGTTTATCGAGTGGAAGAGTGAAGTCACCCGCTTCATTAGCTGTACCTGTTGCGATGACATTTCCATCTTTTTTCACAGTAATCGTTACATTTGGTTCTGCTTTACCTGAAATGCTTGTTTCGTTGTCTCCAAGACCTTTCACAACTGGTGCGTTTGGAGCTAAAGATATATCAGTTGTTGCTGTAGCAACATTCGAAACGCCAGCGTTTAATCCGCCAGTTACGTTTACGCGGAACTTGTAACTTGTGTTTTCAGTTAATCCAGTCACAACAGTACTATTTGCATCAACTGCTACTGGATTACTTGTTGTAGCCGCTGTCCATGTTGCGCCATTGTCACTTGATTGTTCAATTTTCATATTCGTCGCATCAACAGCTGCTAACCAGTTCAATGTTACTGTATGATTCGTTTTTGTTGTCGCTTTTAATGTGTTCACAAGTGTCGATATGCCTAATACATTGAAATAATCTGTACTATATCTTCCGTCAACCATTTCTTTTGGTGTGATGGTTGCATCCGGATTTGATTTGTAAAGATTACCTACTAGGAACGCCATGTCTTGTGTATCCACAATGCCGTCTTGGTTTAAGTCTTCAATATTGAAATTGGTCGCTTTTTTAACGCCGAATTTCTTTGCAACTTGTTTGACGTCTAGGACGTCAATCACACCGTCACCGTTTACATCACCAGCAGCCGCATTTTTCTGAGTTGCTGCTACATAGGTGAACACACCGATGTCTTCTCCCCCATGTCGTTTTTGTCCCTAGAGTTAGTGGTTGAATACTCTTCAAATGCCCTGGTGCTTCAACGACAATATTGACTGGGTCTTTTGATAATGGAATTTGCTCGATATCTACATATCCGTATTTATCAATCGTTCCTGGTACTTTTGTTCCATCTGAAAGTTGTGCATATGTTTTTGCACCAATGGTTGAATAATCCATTGTCCAGTTATTTTGGAACGCTTGTAACTTAGCAAACGATTGAACATGTGAGTGTTTTGGTATTATTTTATATCGGTTAATTTGGTTGAAAGATGGAATGACAACCGGTTGTTGCTTGCCGTATTGTGTATACGTGAATGGTACGGTATTGTCTTCTCCATTCAGCGTGTCATCTAAGATGCTGAAATCGTCATTGATCACTTTTAATGTCACATCAAGGAATGGTATATCACCACTAAATCCTTTGAAATTTGCGTCACCAGTGATACTAGCGCCTACTTTTACGTCATTTTTATTTTCAGGATAAACAGGGTCTGGTTTTACAGTCGGTTGATCGATATTGACGGTCAATCCGTTTGCATCTGCATACTGTTTAAATACTGGGTTAACAGTTACATTTTGAAATTGTAAATATCGGTTATAGAAATTAATATTGTAGTTACTAGACATCAAATCTTTTACGTTGTTTAGATTGAGTGTCATTGTCACCGTATCACCTTGATACAATTTTTTCTTATCGTACGTTGGTAAAACATAAGGTGTTCCTTTTTTCACGAATGCAAAGGAATAGAATTCATTTAAAAGGTGCGCGTTAGTCGCCATGTCCATTGGGAATAACGTGATCGTTGTTGGTCCATTTTCTACATCAGATGGTTCAATGCCGAATTTTGTATCCCCGTTTGCATCAAGTGGGAAATCTCCGTTCGCTTCTGCTTTTTGATTTTGGTAATACCATAGCTTATTTTCAGACTGGGTGAAGCCTTGTGATGCTAATTTTGCCGTTCCTTCGTCCCACAGATTCGCATGAAGCCAAAATGCATGGTACGTATTTCCGTCTTGCCCTTTTTCATTTGTAAAGTCTGAATCACTTAGTTCATAAACACCTGGTTGATGATCCTTTAGTGTCAACTTCGGTAACGTGTTGTCGATGACGAATTTTTGATTCGCAACCTCGTAGTTCAACGCATCCTCACCTGTAGCACGAAGTTTGACTGAATACTCACCTTCTGGAAGTGTCACCATCGGTGCATTAATGTCTGTTTTTTCATCTTTTGGATCGCCGTTAAACGGATAATACGTTGGCATGAAGAGTATTTTTAGATCCGTATCAAGAGGTGCACCAACCATGTTAAATGGTTTTAATGAAGTTGCACCAAGTGCTTTTCCGACTTTATCATAGATAATCGCCCAAGTTGTTTTCATCGGACTGTTTAATCTGAATCGGATATAGCGATTTGGACCGACCGAAAATGGATGTTGTGGAATCCAATTCACTGTTGAGATAGCAGGATTCATGAACTCAACTTCTCCGATTCCTTTTTCTACTGTGCGAGCTGCGAACGGAATACGATAATGTTCGTTTGGATTGTCATGGTTGACAACGTTCACATACCCTTCATATCGTCCCATTTCTGCGCTACCTGGTATGTTAATCGTTGCCGTTAAACTGATTGATTGACCAGCAGTTGCCACAACGGATGTTGGCATCGTGACCGTCACATTGTTTTTAGCTGCGTCATTCACATTTTCATTCGGTTTAATAAACTCAGTCGTTAGATCAAATGTTTTGTCTTGACTTCCGCTATTTTTCACTTTAATGGTACGTTTACTTGTGATTGTGCTACCATCTTCTTTGTAGACAGCACCAAACGTCAATGCACCTTTTTCATACGCCATCGTTGCAATTGCGCCAGAACTATCACTCATTAACGTGATGTCTTGTACCTTGAACGATACATCGTTGTGTACCGCTTCTTTTACGTCGACTTCACCTGCACCTTCTTCGTAGACAGAATAGTCGCCGTTTAGTTTGTCTGCACTATTCATCAGCGCTGCTTTGACATCAGCCGGTTTGTAATTTGGATGTGCTTGTAAGATCAGTGCTGCTATCCCTGCTACGTGCGGAGATGCCATAGATGTACCAGAAATACGTGCATATGCTTGTGAGTAATCAATTCCTGGTTCTGGACTGTGGACATATTCTGGATACGTTGAGTAAACAGATACCCCAGGTGCTACAACATCTGGTTTAATATCATAGCTTGTCGTAACTGGTCCTCTCGAACTGAAAGCCGCTAAATGATTTCCTTCTGTAACGGTTGACCCTATATTCGTAAAGGTGATCGAAGCGTTTTCTGCTGCTGTTTTTAAGCGCTCACCGTCAACATTTGATAGTCGGAATGTTGGGATAAAGCCCACATCACTTGCTAAATAATTATCGATGTCGCCGTCGATATTGTTATACATAATCGCCGCTACTGCGCCAGCTTTTTGTGCGTTCACAATTTTTGATGCAAGTGGATATGTTCCACGTGCAATCAATGCCACTTTTCCGTGCAAATCAATCGGTTGACCGTTTGTGTCTTTCATATCATCGTCACCAGCTAAGCCGATATATTGGACTGGATACGTTTTGTTCGCTAGTGTTTCAACGTGGTCATTCTATCCTTTTCCAAGTAATTTAAAGTTTGTAAAGGTTTCGCTTCCGACTTTCGCCGTTGCGATCGGAATAGATATCGGGAAGTCACTTGCGCCAACTGTAATTGGTAGCAGCAGCACCTGGTGTACCAAGTGTTCCTTCTGACGGACCTGAATTACCTGCCGAAATAACACATGTGACACCAGCAAGTGTTGCATTGTTCACTGCGATTGCTTCAGCAGATAGTGGATCGTTATTCGGTGCACCAAGTGACATATTAATGACTTTCATACCGTCGCTAACTGACTTGTCAATCCCGCCAACAATCCCACTTGTATAACCAGAACCATAAGGACCTAGTACACGGTAAACATATAAATCAACACCAGGAGCAACCCCTTGTGCTGGATTTTCGACAGCGGCTTTTGATTGCGCTGCGATTGTTCCAGAAACGTGCGTACCGTGGTATGTCCAATATTCTTCACTTGATGTCGCTTCTGGTTTTCCTGCCTTCACCCAGTCATCATACGTTGTTTCCATTGGATCTGCATCGTTATCGACAAAATCCCAACCTTTAACCGAATTCGGGTTAATCGTACTCGGATTGACACCTTCTTGTTTTCGATATCCTTTATACACATCCGTTAAATCAGGATGATTGTAATCAATCCCTGTATCTAACACACCGACTTTTACGCCGTGTCCATCAATGCCTTCGTTATGAATAGCATCAATTCCTGGAAGTGGGATACTATTTTCTTTTAGTCCTTCAGCGCTTTGTTGTGATACAGTCGTTGTTTCAGTCGGGTCGATTTTGACTTTTTCGTCTGCAAGAACATGACTGACAAGACCTGAATCAAATAGTCTCTCAACCATATTCCCAGGAAGCGTCATCGCAACCCCATTTAATGCATTTTGATATTCTTGCGTAATTTCGATATCTGAAGATGATCCGCCCTCATGTTCTGCCGTTACTGCATTGATTCCTACTTGATGTGCAGATAAACCTTCGATAAACGAACGAAATTGTTTATGTGTATCCGTTACATCTTGTTTTTCATCTGTTAGAGTTGTCTTTTCTCCAGCTAATTGCGCCTGCATGACCGCAACTTTTGCTGGCGCTTGCTTGAATTCAACAATGACACGAACAGGTTCGACACTTGTTGTGTTGATGGAAGGCGCAATTTTCGCACCACCTATGCTGATTTGATTCAATGCCGTAATCTGTTCTTTCGTCAACTGTGGTGCTGCACTTGTTTCTTGACGAAGAATGTTTTTTAAATTACGTTTCACCAATTAAATTTCCCCATTTTTTGCAATTTTCCGACATTTTTGTCTAATTATATTGTACTTCGGACAATACGTGTCGTATATTAGGGAAATACCGCTGAAAACTTGAAAAAAATCGAGTGAAATCAGTGTAAAAAATTCGAAATATTTTTGTAAACCTCTATTTAACAGGTCTTTCCGAAATATCTTTATTGGCCAAATTTTGAATATTTTATGAAAAAAATAATAATTTTAATGAATTTTCTTTTTTCCAATTACTACAACCGATACTAAGCTATAACTGTAAACAAAATGGAAATACCCTTAAAGAGATGATCGTTATTAATTTAAGAACCTCAGACGCCCTTGCCAATCTCATTGATGCCTCTCTGTAATACATCCATGTTTCTCCTTTTCATTTCATACCCGCTTTTAAAAATCAAGTTAGTAAAATGTAATTCTTCACTTTCTTAAAGAAAAACACTCGGTGTGGTTGAATAACCAGTTCCTTCATTCACCATTTCCCTAAATGTCTCATTGCTATCTACTTGCATCGTAATCAAGGGTGATTCTAAATACCCTTCATTCATTTTTGTTTGATCCTTCACGGGGTTGTTCTAGAAAAAATAAACAGCTTCGAGAACAAAAATAAGACAAGAATACGAAATAGTATTCTTGTCTTTTATTAATTTAAAGGGAAAGTTTTTAATTTGAAAAAAGATTATCTAATCCTTTTACTTTCAAATAGGGTATTTAATCAATCTTCGTAATATCATAAACACCCTTTTTGAATTTATTCTGCCTGTTATTTCACTTTTTAAAGCTTGATAGACATTATACTTGTCCACTCACCATAGATTTTTTGTGTTCCAACCAGTTTGTAAGAACGGATTTTGTAGTAGTATGTTTTACCTTTACTTAATCCTTTGTTCGTGTAATTAGTTGTTGTCACGCTAGTTAGGTGATAATATGTTCCTGTTTTTGAAGTTGATTTAACAATTTCATATCCTGTTGCACCTGATACTTTTGACCATGTTAGTTTCACAGAGTCTTTTCCATTTTTTGTTACTTTTGCGCTTGACGGTTTAGCTGGAATAGCTACCCACTTAGCGTAAATTGTAGTGCTTGCTGTAACACGATCTTTTGCAAAATTCCAAGCTACTTTACCAGAAGCATCTTTGTACCATCCAAGGAATACATAGCCTTTTCTAGTCGGTGACTTCGGTTGGCTAATTGTTGCATTGTAAATTGCTGTTTTTGAAGTAACTGAACTTCCTCCGTTACTGTTAAATTTAACAGTATACGTGTTAATGTTCCATTTTGCATAAAGTGTGATGTTGTTAGTTAGTGTTACAGAATTTCCTACTGCCGTTTTTAATGTAGCATCTTTATACCATCCAGCAAACGTATAACCTGTTTTTGTTGGTTTTGGTAAATTAACGACACTATTATAATTCGCCGTTTGAGCAGGTACTGTAGATCCACCATTGCTTACATAACTTACTTTATATGAGTTGATTTTCCACTTCGCATATAAAGTAGTGTTATTTGTAACTTTATCTGTTGCAAAGTTCCAAGCAACATTTCCTTGAGCATCCTTGTACCATCCAACGAATGTGTAACCTGTTCTTGTTGGAGTTGGTGCTGTAATACCTGTGTTATAATTTGCCGTTTTATCAGCTACTTGACTTCCGCCATTGCTATTGAAATGAACAGAGTAAGAGTTAATACTCCATTTTGCATATAGAACCGTGTCACCAGTTACTTTGTCTGTCGCAAAGTTCCATGGTGTTTTACCTTCAGCATCTTTATACCATCCAACGAATGTGTAGCCTGTTCTTGTTGGTTTTGATTCATCAAGTAAAGAATTGTATTCAGCTTTCACTGAAACTACAAGTCCAGCATCTTGTGTGTCATAGATGACAGTGTATTTAGCTGGTTTCCATTGACCATAAATCGTTTTTGTAGAGTAAATAGAATTTGTGAAATCCCAAGGAATTGTACATGCTTCATCTGCAAACCAAGTCAAATCATAACCGTGTACAGTTGGTGCTGTGATTCTACGTGCTACAATTTGATCTTTTGTTGCATCTTTCACTTCAGCAGGCGCATTCTTTGGCATTACGAAATGCACAGTATATCCATTTACAACTTTTTGTACTACTGTCACATCAGCATACTCTGTAGCTTTTACAGTAATCGTATAATCTTTCGCTCTTGTGAACAGACTCTTATTAAAAGTAATCGTACGATTTTCTTTATCTACATTGTATTTCGATGCGTCTACTGGAAGACCATTGATGTTAATGCCAGTAATCGCATTTGCCCAATCTTTGTCAATGAACTCTAATACTATATCGTTGCCTACTGCATTATCTGTTGTATCTGCTGTAACAACAGATCCAGCTAATGCATATTTCGCATAAAGTTTGATTGGTTTTGTCACAATGTTATCAAAATCATAAGGTTGTGTTAAATTTTGATCCGTATACCAACCATAGAACTTGTAACCCACTTTTGTTGGATCAACTGGTTTTGTCGCATTTCTATCTACGATTTGAGCTGAAACTGGGTCTCCACCATTTGATTCAAATGAAACTGTGTAACCAATAACTTGGTCAACCACTACAACATCTTTATACCCTTCTGAAACAATCGTCACGTTGACTTTTTGTCCAACCGTGAATAGAGCAGCTTTAAGGGTGATGCTATTATTAGTGATTGTGTAATCCTTATTCAATTCTAAAGTTTTTGTACCGATTTTTATAGCTTTGATATTATCTTTCCATGTTCCATCATCAGTAAATGGTAACGTAATATCGCTTCCAACAATGTTTCCAGCAATGTCTTTATTCACTGTTGGTGGAACTTTAATCCAACATAGATAGAATGTAGAATTACCGGTTAAAACTTTCGGATTTGTTGTAATATCTGACTTCTTGTCACTTGAATTAGCTGCATCCAAATAAAGGTCTGGACTAATGGTTAAATTTCCATTAATTACATGTGTGGCACCTGTAGACATATTTGGCGCTGTAGTTTTTCCATTAACTAACGCATCAGAAAAGAATGTATCATTTGCAGTCTTTAACGTACCACCATTTAAATCAACATGTCGTCTATAACCAAGTTTAACAGCTTGAATTGTGAAATTTTCACCAGTTGTCGACGTTATCTTTAAATTGTATCCATTTATACCCCCAGCATTTGCAAGAGTTGGCATTTCACTGAAGGCAAACTTTTCACCTGGTTTATTTTGACCTGCTTGAACAGCTTGATCATGTGTAGCCGTTGTGAATGATAGAATCCCGTTACTTCCGTTAGACGATAAGTCATACGTACTTGGGTCTAACGTATAGATTGTCGAGTCCGTATCTGTTGTGCCATCGCTCTTCATTCCATAGAATGTCGCTTCAATATTTGCAATTTTATCTTTTCCTGTTAACCAAGAAACATTCGTTAAATAATCTGGGATGTTGATTTTTAAATCGCCTTCTCCAAGCACCCAACCGTTACCACTTGCATTTGTGTTACTTGGGTCGAATTTCGCTCCATTCGGATTCGATTTATCAACAGGGGAATAGCTTTGAGTCGTATTCATTTGCCATTTCGCATAAACTGTTTTGTCTCCAGTTTGAATAGATGATCCTGGATCCCATTGTGTTGTACCTGATGCTTCATTATACCAACCAAGGAACGTATAGCCTGGTTTCGTTGGGGCAGGAGTATTATATGCTATCAAATTACTATTCGGACCATTTGATCTACTTAAGCCTGCTTTAAATCCTATCGCCATCGGATTAATCGGCGTTCCTCCTTGGCTATTAAACGTAACACTATATCCAACTGGTTGTTGACCTGTGTATACAGGGTCAGAACCAGCAATTACATCTGGATAAACAGTACCATCTGCACCTTGTGAACTGATGGTAAATTTGTAAAGTTGTGGTAGATAACTTGTTCCACCTGGGTCTACAGTTGCATTACTATAGGTTTTACCATCATTCGGATTAAGAGTCGCATTCGTCATAAATGTTTTTGCGTTAAACGTAATTTTTCCAGGCTTACTTATGTCGTAATATTTTTGATTCGTATCTGGATTGATCAAATTAGTGATATCCATACTTAATTTACCGTATGTTGTCACAATCACTTTATTGATTCCATTTCGCCATTTCGCATCTTCTGTAAAGTTTAATGTTAAATCCTGTCCAATATGCGCCACTGTTGGATCAGTGATAATCGGAATCGCTGGCGTCGGAATTGGAACCGATGAGATTGTTAATGATTTTGTTACATCTTGGTATCCTGTCGCTTTTATTGTCATTGTGTAATTTGTTGCCGTTGGGAATAACGATCCAGGGAACGTAATTTTTGATGGCATTGTTGCCGCTTGGCCACTTGCATCCTGATATTGATATCCAGGATTGATTGTCACTAAATTGGTTACATCAGTAGAACCTAACATGATTTTTGTAATTGATTTTCTCCACTTTACATCGTCTACGAACACTGCACTTGTTGGAGAAAGTGAAATTGTTGCTCCATTTTGTAAATCTTCTAACTTCGGTGTTGATACGATTTGCTGAGCTGGAGCTGGGAAATTAAGCTTTTGCATAACTTGCTCTAATGTGTCACCAGCATTTAACGTAATTGTGCCTGCATAATCAGTTGTAAAAGTCGTATCTTTATCTACTGTTAATTGTGCAGTTGGGACACTTAATCCTGCATCAATTGCACTTTGATTTTTGATTCCAAAGTTTTTAAAGATGAAATAGAAATCATTGTAATCAATTCCATAACCAAAACCACTTGGCTTAATCCAGTAAATATCTTCATCACGGTTTGTGTTTAAGAATGCAGTTTTGTTAGCTAATGTATTCGCTGGATTATTAAGATTATTTAGGTTTTTATAATGATAATAAACATCGATTTCTTTCAGTAAATCTTTCATATCGATGACGTTATCACCATTTACGTCTCCTCCTAATAAAATTGGGAAAAGAGTTGGAAGATCTTTTACAGTACCTGATTGATAACCGAATTTGTTTTCACCAATTACAGGTGTTTTTCCATATCCTTTAAAATGTCCTGGTACACTTGCTTCCATAGAATATGGTTTATTACTTACATCTGCTGTCACCGCATAATATGGATTAATAAACGTATAGGCCATTGTGTTATTAAATGATGTCGGTTGATCCGTTGTAAATTTTTTGCCCTGGTCATCCGTCACCGTTACCTTCGCACCTGAATCAACTGTGAATTGTGGATAATTGTTGTTTATGTTATTTCTTGCGAAAGATTCCGCTGCCACACGTCCTCTAATTAAAGAAGTGTTCTGTCTTACATAAGGTTCATTCGTTGGGAACCATGCGATTTCTGTATCTTCACCTGATAATGTTAAATTCGCTTGTAATAATTGATATGGGAATGGTCCCGTAATCGGATCAGGGCTTGAATAGGTCACATCTGCTTCTAATATTGGCATATCATGGTCAAGTGCACCTGCTGCTCCTATATTAGAAAGTGTCACATCTGTTGTTTTTCCAACTTGATAGTTTGGATGAACATAAGGTTGACCTACAGTAAGAACCTTAGTTGGATCAATCCCTTTACTAATAAGGTAATTTTTATACTCGTCTGTTAGTCGGATATTACTGTATTGGTAGACTTTATTATCATTCAGTAAAAATTTACCGCCAGTCATTCCAACACCGTAGTGTGTTGTCATTGTCATTTTGAATGGTTTATTCGCATCTACAACCAATTTATCTTCGTTACCTGGTCCTGCATCTACTCCATTAGATGAAGTTAAAGTAACATACGGATTACCCTTTTTAATAAAGTAATAGGTTTGATCATTTATACTATCACTTTCACCGGAATAATCAACTGGGTCAATAATAAATTGACTTCCCCATTTATTTGTAAGGTCTTCAGCAGTCACACCAAAATGGAAACGACCTTTCGCATTGGTATTGAAGTACACTGTTGGGAACATACTGTCTTGATAACCTACAACACTGTTCAAGCCTTGATCAACAGGAACTGGTGTACCATCTGTAGGGCTTGGCACGGACGTTTCCCCGTTAGCTTTCATTACGTCTATGTTCGAGTCATAAACTGTACCCGTGAACCCTTTAATTTCTTGTCCAGGTAGATACCCTGTCGGATCAATTTCATAAATCCCACCCTTGGAGTCTGCATCCATCGTCATTGTTGGTGGTGTACCGTCAACATATAGCGTATCTTCCGCTGTGTAACGTTGTCCATCTTTACCAGTTGCTATCATCTCAAGAGAGTATGCGCCTTCTGGTAACACTTGTAAGTCTTTTGAAATGCCAGACTGATCATACGTTCCATCGTATGCCTTTGTAAATGGAAGATACCATCCATTAAATAGAGTGATACGTGGGCCGTATTGGACACCAGGGATGATATCACTACCGTCTGATAAGGAGTTAGCTACCCCTATATATTTTCCGTCTTTGTCTTTTACTAGGATATAGTAGTTATCCATTTCGTTATTTACTGAAAAATTATAAGCAGAAAGATTTCCTACACTAGTCGATTTTATCGCGACTTGGAAATTATTAATGCCTTTTTCCGCAACTGTAATCGTAAACGGAACGCGATAAGACTCTGATGAATCAGCTGCGTTTACTAGGTTAATATACCCTTCGTAAGTGCCCTCTAATGCATTTGATGGTACTGTAATTTTTGCTGTTGCTTTAACAGTACTTCCACCACCAACATTAATGTTTGTCACGTTTTGTCCACCGACAGTAAAATCGACTTTTACGTCATTTCCAGTGCCTGGACCTACTTTATTCGATCCAGCAAATTTTGTTGATATAAACTCAGTACTTACTTTAAATGTTTTACTGCTATTTCCTTGGTTAGAAACGTTAAAATCTTTTGAAGAAACAACATCATCTGAGCCGTTCGTTGCACCTTCTCCTCGACCTTTAAAACCAAAGAACATGCTTCCAGTAAGATTATCTACTTCATGTAGAGTTGATGCATCTGATAGATTATCCGCCGTAATTGCTTTATCTAACACTTGAACTTTCACATCTGTAGCAATGGCACGAGCAGGATTAACACGTCCAGCACCAACTTGGTAAACACTATATTTGTTTGAATCTGTGTCAATACTTTTAGCTGTATTCATTAACACTGCTTTAACATCTGCAGGTGTATAATCTGGATGTGCAGCTTTAATTAAAGCTGAAATACCAGCTACGTGTGGAGTTGCCATTGAAGTACCAGACATAATCTGATAACCAAGTTTATAATCATGTGATGCATTTGGCTCCCAAATATCGTATGGAGCTGTTGAAGAAATATCAACACCTGGCGCAACAACATCTGGCTTAATTGTCCAATCTTTAACCGGACCTGTTGAGCTGAAGCTTGCTAATTCATCTCCACTCTTACTAATAGCAGCATCTAGTGTTGTAGGGAACGTAATGCTTGCAGTTTTAGGGTCTTTTTTAATCGCATCAGATAGAGCTTGTCCTTGTGCTTGTGTCAATGAAATTGAATAAACATTATCCATGCTGACACCTAAGAAAGAAGGAATAAAGCCTTGGCTATCAGTATCATCCGTATTATCCCAGATAATCATACCCGCTGCTCCAGCTTTATTAGCATTTGCCATTTTTGTTTGTAAATAGTCAACGCCACGTTTTACTAGAACAAGTTTACCTTTTACATCAATTCCGCTATAATCTGCTACACTCCCTAAACCGACATCAACGATCGGAAGTGTTTGTCCTTTATAAGCATCGTCTGATTGAGAGAAGTCTTTACCAAATAAACGTGCTTTATAAGAATTCGAACCATTTTTAATGGTCATTGTTGCAATATCTTCAGGGATTGTACTTGCACCTACAGTAATTGCTAGTGCTGAAGCTCCTGGTGAACCGACTGTAGCTTGCCCAGGGCCACTATTACCTGCAGCAACATCACACACAACTCCAGCTAAAGTAGCATTGTTAATCGCAATGCTTGTTGGATAAAGTGGATCATTAACACTTGCACCAAGAGATAGATTAATTACATCCATGTGATCTTTTGCAGCTTGATCGATACCACTTAGTACAGATTCCGTTGTTCCGTGTCCTCCTGGTCCTAATACACGATAACCATAAAGAGCCACATCAGGTGCTACCCCATTTGCCGAATACACATCGTTATTATTCGTCGTATTTGCTGCAATCGTACCGGAAACGTGAGTTCCATGCGAAGTAATATATGGCTTATAATCTGATGGTGGTGTTCCCCAAACTGAATCTGGATTTGCCTTATCAGCTACCCAATCATCATAAGTTGTTTCCATTGGATCATGGTCATCTACATATTTAATGTTTCCGTTTGCATCAAATCCATCATTACTAACAAAGTCATGTCCACCATATAATTTTCCATTTTCATCATGTGTTACTTTATAAAGATCAGGGTGGTTGTAATCGATACCTGTATCCAATACACCCACTTTAACCTTTTGACCCGCGCGTGGACCTGTTTTAATGATACCTGTGTTACCATCGGCTTGAAGTTTATCAATCCCTAAATAGGTAAGCGCTGATGTTGGCTTGCCAACAGATTTACTTGTTGCTGTAGTTTTAGAATTTCCTTCATCAGGTAAAGAATATTCTACTTGAGACCAAACAGACGCAACATCTGGACTTTCTGCAAGCTTTTGAACTAAATTCGCTGGTAAGGTTAAAGCAACTCCATTAAATGCATCTGTAAATTCTCGTGTTATACTGATTCCTGTTTTAACAGTTTTCCCACCAACAATTGAAGTTTGAGGTTGTGTATTTAAAAAGCTCTTAAAATTTGCATGTGAATCTTTAACTTTATTTTTAGCATTTGAATATTCGCTATCAAACGCTTGACTATTTGCAGTTGCTCCACCTTTAGCTAAAGATTGCTTAATGATTTGTATTTTAGCTGGATCTTGTTTAAATTGAACAATAACATTAATCTTTTTTGAACCGATTAAATCCTTTTTGTCTACACGTATTTTTTCAGCTTGATCTGCTCCGGTAAGTTTATTAATGTTTGCTTTTTGCTCAGCAGTAAGACCGTCAAGAATACGGTTAACTTCTTTTGCACTAAATGTATTACTAGATAAACCTTGTTCATTTAGTTTCGTTTCAGCTTTTACACTTGCGAAACTTTGAGGAATCACAACATTTAAAAACATCGAACTTAACGCAAAGATCGAAAGTATTTTTTTAGTTGGCCTCTTACTCTTTTGAGATAATTTTCTCTCTTTCATAATTTCCCCCCCAAATAATTAAATCATCCACAGATACCGTTTGAATCTCTTGAATTTTCTAAATAGTTTAAACGGTAACTTAATTTTACTTGTTTCAACAATTTTCGTATATTGGGGAAATATCGTACTTTTACTATCGACTTTTTTCGACAAAATTGTTAAAATATCCCATTATTTTTAATGAAATTCGAAAATTCCAATAGATAGAGTAGTATTTTAATAAAAAATAAACTTGAATTCGTTCGTTAAATTTGGGGTAATATGATTGTTTTTATGAAAATTCATCTGAATATTTATTCAAATCCAATATTTTACATCTTTTTTAATGAGTATTTAATATCATATTCCGATATGATTCTACATTTTAATCTCTTTTTAACGAAAACCAAACAATCCCAACATGAAGTAGAATTTGTTAGTTTAGAAGATTCAGTAACGGAAGATCATCTCCTTGGTAGACTAGTTAAATTTATTGATTTCTCATTTGTTCAAACAATCAAGAGCTTCAATATAGAACTTAGTTGTACTGGATACTAATAAAAACTTTGTCCGATTGCTCATCATCTATCTCACTACATTTTCTTACTCTCAATTTTAAGAACTTTCAACAAAACAAAAAAACTCGCATTTTCCTCTCATGACTAAAAATCACGAGAATCAAATACGAGTTGATTAAGCCTATTGCTTTTTTTCTTACTTAATCGTGATCGTACGTTTAACAGTACTGCTCACGTTTTAAATAGAGCAACTACTGACCAAGTAGTTGCTCTAAACAAACCCTATAATACACTCACATCATACATAACATTAACATAACTATAAGAATTATTTTTAATTGATTTAACCAATTGTTCTAACTCCCTATATTCTATTAATAATTCTTTAACTAGTGATATCAACTGTAGTCCTTCTATAGTAAGTACTACTTTAGAATTTTTGCACGACTTAAATAATTTAAATCCTAATTCATTCTCTAACTTATTTATCGATTGTCTAATGACCGATTCACTAACAAAATTCATTTGCGATGCAATCAAAAAAGAACCACTTTTTGCAACTTCTGAGAGATATACTAATCGTTCAATATTCATGAATCCTCCTATTGTGCTCATGACATTATTTGATAATTGATTCACTCTTGCTAACTTCTTCTATTCAAATAATTCAATTAAGTAATATATTCTAATTATTTATTGCTTAATAACCCTTTTTAAAAATCCCTACCATAAATAATATTAATTTCCATAAAAATCATAATAATAAAACTTCAAATAAATTAAGATTTGTTACATGACTTATTAAACCATAAATGTTAGGGAGTCACCATTTACAATTACTTAATATGTAGTGAAGTATTTTGGAAGGATTGTAAGATTTATATTATCGAAAACTACCATAACCATCATTATGTTACCTTAAATCTGGTAGCTTTATTTCACCTGTCCAACTAGTCGAGTAGAAGGGGGCCTTTTTACCTTGCGGTAAATTGTGCTCCATCTCCGGATAGAAGGATCGCTCAATTAGCGACCCAGACCCCCACAGAACCCGGCGTGAGTCTGTCTAACAATTGATTCTATTTTTATAATATTGAATACATTTAAGAAGATTTTTGATAAAAATAAATAAAAACATACAAAAAGGGGGCAGTGCCCCCATTAATTTTTCGTATTAATTCCTTTACACCGATAATACTTATTAGTCTCTTAAAATTATAAGCAAGACAAATAAAGCTTACCTCAGTGTTTACTGATTCAAGCCCTCTAGTTAAAAAATATGTATATCCAAAATGTCGTTTAATGGTTCCAAAAAGATGTTCTATTATCGAACCCCTTTTCTTGTATATTTTAATTTTTTTAATGGTATTTTTAGTCACCTGGTCAATGATTTCTTCCTCATTAAACCTAATTACAGATCTGCCGCCTTTTGCTGAAGTACACAACTCCTTTTTTCCGCATTCATCATAGTTTACACACGTATAACGTTTGAAATCTTTACCGTTTTGCTTTCCATTCCATTTAAAATTTAAACAATAGTCCATCGGACAAATATAAACATCATTTTTTTGATCATACTTAAAGTTTGATTTATCAAAACCATTTTCAACCTTTTGTTTCTTCCCTTTTTGGGGCTTTATTAGAATTTCGGTCTTTTCATCAACCACTTCCGTGATTTCGGACATATTAAAATACCCTGTATCAGCTAGAGCTGTAATATTTTGATTCTTAAATACTTCCTTTGCTTTTTTAACCATGTTCGATAATTGCCCTTGATCATTAACATCATTTACTACTTCGTAGTCTACAAATAATTTATTTTTATTGTCTACAACTGCTTGAACATTAAAACATACTTCAAATTTCCCATTGTTCTTCATCGATTTTGAATCTGAATCAGTTAAACAAACTTGTTTCTTTCCATGTTCTTTGAGCTCTTCTTTAATGGCATTTAACTGTTTTATTCTTTCTTGATAGCACTCTATTTTATCAGATATTTTTTGTTTCATACTCTCATTTTCAGTTGTATCTAAAACGCTATTAATATATTCCTCAATTTTTGCTTCATAGTATTCTAATTTCTCTTTAATAATATTTTCATTATAATGTTTATTCTTCGCACTACTTGCTTTTATCTTTGTCCCATCAATAGCGACTAAGTTACCATCAATAAGACCAAAACCTTTTAACATAAGTGTGAATTCTTTAAACAACTGCTTAATGGCGTCTTTGTTAATTTTCATAAATGAAGATAGGGTACCATGGTCAGGTTTTATTTTCCCAATCAACCACATTAGTTCAATGTTTCTAGTAGCTTCTGTCTCCATCATGCGTGATGATCTGATTTTGTTCATGTAACAATATATATATAATTTAAGAAGGTCTTGCCTTCTATAAGGTTTTTGACCAGCACTGTTACCGGAATGAAGAACAAATCCCAGTTCCTTTAAATTTAAACTATCTACATACGCATCAATTACTCTGACTGGATTATCTTCATTAACATAATCATCTAAAGTATATGGTAATAAGTTGAATTGATTTCTATCTTCACCTAGAATAAATGCCATAGTAACAGCTCCTTTATTATAAGTATTCGACATTAAAATCCATTTTCTTCTTAGCAATCAATAAATAACTTTAAATTGTTAGACAGACTCGCGTGCGGATTACCTGCTATTCCATAGTAATTATAATGACCTCTAAGAATTTGATTTATCTTTTCAGTTTGGTCTTTTATTGACCAATGCCTGATGATTCGGAGAGTTTCCTGGATTTTATTAACGTTTCGCTTAAATTTAGTCTTTTCAGTTTTTCTACCTACCATAAAATTACCTTTACGTTTTCTAGTACAGTAATGTGTAAAATCTAAGAAGTAGATTGTTTCCAATTTTCTTCCTTTTTGTTTGGCATGTTTACTGGCAAATCGCCAAAACTCTACTAACCTAGTTTTATTAGGCTTAAGTGCTAATGAGAATTTCATTAATCTTTTCTTAAGGACTTCTCCAAACTTTAACGAATCTTGTTTTTTGCAAGCAGTAA
>NZ_NUCO01000026.1:0-41266 GCF_002555445.1 Bacillus sp. AFS017336 | reverse complement strand
CCCGAGCCACCATCTTAAATTTTATAATTTGCCGACTTAGCTCAATTGGTAGAGCAACTGACTTGTAATCAGTAGGTTGGGGGTTCAAGTCCTCTAGTCGGCACTCTTTAACCGGAGGGGTAGCGAAGTGGCTAAACGCGGCGGACTGTAAATCCGCTCCCTGTGGGTTCGGCGGTTCGAATCCGTCCCCCTCCACCATTTATTTATAGGGGCATAGTTTAACGGTAGAATAGAGGTCTCCAAAACCTTTGGTGTGGGTTCGATTCCTACTGCCCCTGCCAAATAATACTATAATGGCGGTCGTGGCGAAGTGGTTAACGCATCGGATTGTGGTTCCGACACTCGTGGGTTCGATTCCCATCGGTCGCCCCATTTAAATTATAGTAATGATTTCTCAAGAGAGTAATAAAATTAATATTAAATTGAATATAGTATAATAAGTTCTCAATTAATGGGCTATAGCCAAGCGGTAAGGCAACGGATTTTGATTCCGTCATGCCCTGGTTCGAATCCAGGTAGCCCAGCCATTATGCGGAAGTAGTTCAGTGGTAGAATACAACCTTGCCAAGGTTGGGGTCGCGGGTTCGAACCCCGTCTTCCGCTCCAAATTATGGCGGTATAGCCAAGTGGTAAGGCAGAGGTCTGCAAAACCTTTATCATCGGTTCAAATCCGGTTACCGCCTTTTAATTTACTTCTGCCGGGGTGGTGGAATGGCAGACACACAGGACTTAAAATCCTGCGGGGGTTGACCCCGTGCCGGTTCGAGTCCGGCCCTCGGTATCAAAAAAACCTCTTACAAATGTAAGAGGTTTTTGTTTTGTTTAGAAAATTATTTACTCTTTCTCTTGGAGCATATCGTACTGATACGAAGTTGTTGAGGAACGTTTCTAAACTCAAAAATAGGAACAATATTTGAACTATATTGATAAAGTTGTGAACTTCGTTGATATATTGCTTATTCTCGTTGATATATGCTCTATTCTCGTTGATAAACGTCATGATCTCGTTGATATACCTTTTTAGCCACTTAATTCTAGCGAAAACCGGCTTAATTATCGCAGACCCAGCTCAATTATCGTACCCCCGGCATAATTATTCGGGAACCCCAGCACAATTATCGCAGATCCGGCTCAATAATTGCCAGCTCTAGCTTTATTCCAGTTTTAGATTGGACAATTTCTCTTTCATATATTATAATTAATATATAAATTTTGGCGGTGTGGTGGAATGGCAGACACGCCTGACTCAAAATCAGGTATCTTCACGGATGTGCAGGTTCAAGTCCTGTCACCGCTATATTGAAAACAAAGAAAAGGGGTTTTGCAGAAATGCAGAACTCTTTTTTTGATTTAAAAAGTTTAATTAATGTAATACGTATAGATCAAACTCGCTTAAGCTGTTAATATCGCATTCACTGCAAAAAATAAGGCAGCGACTATCTCAATGGTCGCTGCCTATCTTTATTAATTTTTCTCTGCAGCTCACTGCATTTTAACAAATTTAGTTTTTTTCTTTGCATTGTACCAATCATAGTTATTTTCTTTTGTTTTTTTCTTATTCGCTAAAGCAACTACTAAACCAGTTGTTGCTACTAACAGGCTAGCTGCTGCTACTTTAAAAGTAAATTGCTTTGCATTTTTTAATTTCTCATTATTGTAGCGATCAAGCTCCATCAGTGTATCCTGTGTAAAATCAATTCTGTCATTCGTTTCTTCGATTAAACTACAGACCCCTTCTAAACTTTCAACTAACGGATCTTTTTCTTCAATTGCCATAGTATCTGTCATAACAACTCTCCTCCTATTTTTACCTTATAATAGAAGAATTCTATGGGATAATTGGCGATACCTTTATTCAAATTTCTACAAATCTTTCAAATCCCCTTATATAACCTCTTTAATTAAATAATGTTTTGATTAGTATTAGTTCATGTATTTGATACAATGTTAATTTCCGAGAAGAAATAGGATAGCAGATAATATATATCATGCCGTTTCGACAAATTTTGCATTTATTCTTGAATATATGAAATATTTATGATAAATTTAATTACAAGTTCATTAAAAACCTACTAAATACTTATTACATTTGTATTAGTAGCTTAGCACTTATAACTTGATAACAACGCAGTGTATTGATTCAATGAAGAACGATACATTGCGTTTTTTTATATTTAAAAAGAATTTTAAAGAAAGCTTTTGTGTCATAATTAGATAAATAATTAATTTTCTGACTAGAATAGAAAATATAATTTGTAAATTAACAGGCAGTTAGGTGATTCTTGTGAATATTAAAGAATTTCAAAAGGAATTGATTTCATATAGTAAGGAAATCGGAATAGATAAGATTGGTTTTACGACAGTTGATCCGTTTTTAACATTAAAGAGTCGTTTGTATAATCAGCAGGAATTAAATTTTCAATCGGGTTTTGAGACAAAGGATATTGAAAGAAGGGTAGATGCTAGAAAGATTATGACAGAAGCAAATTCAATTATTGCAATTGCTTTAGCATATCCTTCTAAGTTGAAAAATCCTCCTAAAAGCAAAAAAGGTTCTACAAGAGGAATATTTTGTAGAGCTTCTTGGGGCGAGGATTACCATATAGTAGTTAAAAAGAAATTACTACAGCTTGAGTCATTTATTTTATTGCATTATCCAAATGCAAAGGTCCAGTCAATGGTCGATACGGGTGAGTTAGTAGACCGAGCTGTAGCAGAGCGTGCGGGGTTAGGTTGGAGTGCTAAAAATTGCTCTATTATTACTCCTGAATTTGGTTCATATGTTTATTTAGGAGAAATGATTACTTCTTTACCTTTTGAGCCGGATACACCTATTGAGGACCAATGTGGGGAGTGCACAAAGTGTATAGACGTATGTCCTACAAGTGCTATTGTTTCACCAGGTCAATTGAATGCTAAGAATTGTATAGCTTTTCTAACTCAAACAAAAGAAATGATTCCAGTTGAGTTTCGAAAAGAGATTGGAAATCGTATATATGGTTGTGATACTTGTCAGACTGTATGTCCTAAAAATAAAGGCGTTAATTTTACTCATCATGCAGAGATGGAAGCAGATGCTGAGTCTGTTAAACCCTTATTACGTTCAGTATTAAATTTGAGTAATAGAGAGTTTAAAAGTTGGTTTGGTCAAATGTCTGGGTCATGGAGAGGGAAGAATCCTATTCAGAGAAATGCTATTTTGGCATTGGCTCATTTTAAAGACGAATCAGCAATAGAAGATTTAAAACAATTAGCAAAAAAAGATGTGCGACCTGTAATTAGAGGAACTGCTATTTGGGCTATTTCAGAAATAGAAGGAGAGGACGGTACTCCTTTTATCGAAAGTTGTTTACAATTTGAGGAAGACGAGATTGTTTTAAATGAAATTAATGCTATTCTTTCGAAGTAAAGAATAATGAGTGGTATAATCTCCTATTTTTCAACATCGTATAGAATATGAATAAATGTTGAAAAGGGGGATTATCTTGTTTAATCGCGACCTTTTAGAGCGTTATTTAAAAGAGAGATTCCAGCTTTATTTTGGTGAAGGACAAAGAAGCCATCTTATTCAAGAACAAGAGTATCAGACGATTCAACGTAAAGTTGAACTATATAATAAACGCAATGTTTCTTTAGTAAAGGTATATGGAAACCTCGAGGTTAGCAATCTTTGGAGCGAAAATGACATAACGTATATTAATTATACTTTGCATACTAGATATTTTTTAAAGCAAACTGATTTATATTTTGAAGAAGATCAAGAAGAAAGACAAATGGCGATTGAAAAAGAAGCGATTTTATATGATATTGCGTTTCCAGTTGATTATCATCTTGAACCCTTTGAAGTCGAGGAAGAAGAAGACATAGGTGAAAGTGAGTCAATTGATCGAAATAGTGGATATAACCGATTTAATGCTGTTAAATATGCTGAAACTTGGTGGGATGGCCATAATAAGGAATATCCTTTGTATGCCAATGATTGCACTAACTTTATATCCCAATGCTTAAGGGCTGGTGGAGTTAAAATGGTTGGAATGCCAAAACCTGGAGCAGGTTGGTGGTATAGAAATCATTCGAACAGTAGTTATAGTTGGAGAGTTGCACATGCGTTAAGGAGATTTCTGCCAAATGCTAAAAGTGAAATTAAGGCAGAAGAAGTGTCTTCTCAAATGCAGCTTTCATTAGGAGATATTATTATATATGATTTTGAAGGTGATGGAGTTTGGAATCATTGTACAATGGTCGTTGCTAAGGATGAAAATGGTGAGCCATTAGTGAATGCACATACTGTTAATAGTCGTAAAAGATATTGGTCATATTATGACTCAACTGCTTTTACAGAGAATATAAAGTACAAGTTTTTTCATATAATTGATGGATTTTCTAATCCTCCGATGGAATAATACCTTATTAATAATGAATTTGGTATAATAGAGAGCATTGAAACAATATAGAGGTGAAAGAGATGGGAATACACGTTGTATTATATCAACCACAAATTCCAGCAAATACAGGGAATATTGCACGTACTTGTGCAGGAACTGATACAAGTTTGCATTTAATTCGTCCATTAGGATTTTCAACTGATGATAAAATGTTAAAAAGAGCTGGACTTGATTATTGGGAACATGTAGATATTCATTATCATGATTCTTTAGATGATTTATTTGATAAATATAAAGATGGAAAGTTTTATTTTATTACTAAATTTGGCGAAAAAACTTATTCTAACTTTGACTATACAAATTTAGATGAAGAAATTTTCTTTGTATTTGGTAGAGAAACTACAGGTCTTCCAAAGGAATTAATTGAAAAAAATATGGAAACTTGTTTACGTATACCGATGACAGATCATATTAGATCTTTAAATTTATCAAACACTGCTGCAATTTTAATTTACGAAGCTTTACGTCAGCAAGATTTTCGTGAATTGCTAAAAGTAAAGGATTATACGAAATAATAAACAAAAGTCACCTTAAATGGTGATTTTTTTTGTTTGCATTTAATTTGATGTAACTTAATTAAAAGACTTATCAGCAAAAAAAGATGCTTCCATAAAAACGGCTAAAATAAATTAAGATCCGTTTTTAGAAGCATCCTTTGAAATATTATCGGTTTTTCAGTCCAGGTCTGTCATTATATCCAGCTGCGAAAATTGCTGTCAAGAATGATGCTGTAACTAATAAAATTAATACTAGTCTCATCAGTATGTATCCTCCCAATTGAAAAATTCCCAATACCCTAAACTTATTATACAAAAAAAACGTAGAATTATGAAAGGAAATTTATAAAACTAGAATTCAAATGAAGGACAATTACGCTTGCTACCAATTTTCTTTTAAAAAATCTAATAGCTTAGATATAAAAATAAGAATAGTCCATTCAAAATACTGTAAAGCAATTTACTATGATTGCTGTGTTAGAAAGGTACATCAAGCTCCCTAATAGTAGAGGTTATCCATGCTACTAATCGTAAGAAAGGAAGTGATCCGTTCTTAGAATCGTGTGACTTAAGTCATAATACGTTCAACAGATTAGAAATTGATAAAATATATTTTCCTAAAGAAAGATATAGCATGAGTACGGACATCCTTGCATATCCTTTAATAATCTCTCTTACAGATGAGAAGAAGGAGGTACTTGTCCATGGATATTTTAAAGAAACTTGAGCAGCACCGGGACATGGAACAAAGACTGAGATGGGAAGGCACTTTTGCTGAGTATCTTGAAATGTTAAAAGAAGAGCCAATGGTTGCACAAACTGCACATTCTAGAATTTATAATATGATTAAAGACGCAGGTATTGAAGAAGTTAATGGTAAAAAAACCTATAGTTTCTTTAATAACAACCTATATGGATTAGAAGAAGCCTTAGAGAGACTCGTGGAAGAATACTTCCATCCCGCTGCCAAGAGATTGGATGTAAAAAAACGTATTTTATTATTAATGGGACCTGTAAGTGGTGGTAAATCTACACTTGTAACGATGTTAAAGAGAGGTTTAGAATCTTACTCTAGAACAGATCAAGGTTCGATCTACGCAATTAAAGGTTGCCCAATGCATGAAGATCCATTGCATTTAATTCCTAACCATTTAAGAGATGATTTTTTCACTGAATATGGGGTTCGAATTGAAGGAAATCTTTCACCTTTAAATTTAATGAGACTTGAACAAGAGTTTGGTGGAAGAATTGAAGATGTTATGGTAGAAAGAATTTTCTTATCAGAGGATCGTCGAGTTGGAATAGGTACTTTTAGTCCATCAGATCCTAAGTCCCAAGATATTGCAGACTTAACAGGTAGTATTGATTTTTCCACAATTGCTCAATTTGGATCGGAATCAGATCCACGTGCTTATCGATTTGATGGTGAATTGAATAAAGCAAACCGGGGAATGATGGAATTCCAAGAGATGTTAAAATGCGATGAAAAGTTTTTATGGCACTTATTATCCCTGACGCAAGAAGGTAACTTTAAGGCAGGGCGTTTTGCATTGATTTCAGCGGATGAATTAATCATTGCACATACGAATGAAACAGAGTACAGATCCTTTATTAACAATAAGAAGAATGAAGCGTTACACTCGCGTATTATTGTAATGCCAATTCCGTACAATTTAAGAGTAAGTGAAGAAGAGAGAATTTATCAAAAAATGATCTCTGAAAGTGATGTTTCAAATGTTCATATTGCTCCACATACATTACGTGTTGCAGCAATGTTTACAATTCTTACTCGTTTAAAAGAACCAAAACGAGGAGATATTGATTTAGTGAAGAAGATGCGTCTATATGATGGTGAAATGGTAGAAGGCTATAACACGGTTGATTTAGAAGAACTGAAGAAGGAATATTTAGATGAAGGTATGCATGGTATCGATCCACGTTATGTAATTAACCGTATTTCATCTACAATTATTCGAAAAGAGATTCCATCTATTAATGCGTTAGATGTTTTACGTTCATTAAAAGATGGATTGGATCAGCACCCTTCAATTTCAAATGAAGACCGTGAAAGATATATGAACTTTATATCAATCGCAAGAAAAGAATACGATGATATAGCGAAAAATGAAGTGCAAAAAGCGTTCGTGTACTCATATGAGGAGTCTGCTAAAACATTGATGGATAACTATCTAGATAATGTTGAAGCTTATTGCAACAAGAATAAGCTGCGTGATCCTCTAACTGGTGAAGAAATGAATCCAGATGAGAAACTAATGCGTTCAATTGAGGAGCAAATCGGAATTTCTGAAAATGCGAAGAAAGCATTCCGTGAAGAAATCTTGATTCGAATTTCAGCATATGCACGTAAAGGAAAACG
This sequence comes from Bacillus sp. AFS017336, assembly GCF_002555445.1. Classification (NCBI taxonomy): domain Bacteria; kingdom Bacillati; phylum Bacillota; class Bacilli; order Caryophanales; family Bacillaceae; genus Bacillus; species Bacillus sp. AFS017336. Next base: position 33,947 of record NZ_NUCO01000026.1, on the reverse strand, counting down.
ATTTGATTATAATTCACATGAAAGATTAAAAGAGGCAATTCAAAAGAAACTTTTTTCAGATTTAAAGGATGTTGTAAAAATCACGACATCCACAAAAACGCCGGATGAGCGTCAGTTAAAGAAAATTAATGATGTAGTAAGTCGTCTAATTGATGAGTATGGATATAACTCATCATCAGCAAATGAATTATTACGCTATGTAGGCTCATTACTAAACCGATAAAATGTTTAAGCGGCTATCTATTAGATAGCCGTTTTCTTTTGCAATTCAAATCGTTTATCCTATAATTATGATAATAAATAATAGAAGGGTGAGTAGCGTTTATGAAAAGAATTCAACTAACTGAAGATCTTGAGTTTTCACAAGTAATCCATGGTTTATGGCGTTTAGGCGAATGGAATATGACATCCGAACAATTAGTAGCGTTTATAGAAGAGTGTATCGAATTAGGCATTACAACTTTTGATCATGCCGATATTTATGGAGGATATACTTGTGAAGAAATTTTTGGGAAAGCTTTAGCATTAAAACCGGAGCTTAGAGAAAATATTCAAATCATTACTAAATGTGGCATCAAGTTAAAATCATCAAAATTTCCGGAATTGAAAATGAATCATTATGATACTAGTAAAGAACATATTTTAATGAGCGTTAACAACTCTTTGAAAAATCTTCAAACGGATTATATCGATTTATTATTAATACATAGACCAAATCCTTTTATGAATCCAAAAGAAGTAGCTGATGCATTTAATCAGCTTCGTGCAGAAGGTAAGGTTCGTCATTTTGGAGTATCAAACTTTTTACCATCTCAATTTAATGCATTACAAGCTCACCTTGAAATGCCTTTAGTAACTAATCAAATTGAAGTTTCACCGATGCAATTAGAGCATTTTGAAAAGGGAACAATTGATTTATTACTTGAAAAAGAGATTGCTCCGATGATCTGGTCTCCATTAGCAGGCGGTCAAATCTTTACAAGTCAGTCTGAGGCTGCGGTTCGTGTGCGAGCGATGCTTGAAGAAATTTCTAGTGAGATTGGCGCAAATTCAATTGATGAAGTAATGTATGCATGGCTATTAGCTCATCCTGCTAAAATGATTCCAATCGTTGGTTCTGGTAAAATTGAACGTGTTAAAACAGCTGTTGAGTCTACAAAATTGAATATGACAGCGGAACAATGGTTAAGAATTTATGTAGCTGGTATGGGACATAATTTACCATAAAAAAAATAAGTGGAGAACTTTTTCTAGTTTTCCACTTATTTTTTGTTTTTTTAGTTCAATATTGTGTAATTTTTCTGACAAAAATTGATTAAAATTTTTATATAAATATATTTAATTTTAAGGACTCGTCCTATTTTCTGAAAAAATGGGTGTAAAATTTAGAAGAAACATTGTCAATTATTGTGTCCTTCTGCATATGATAGAGTAATCCATAAAAAAGGGTAGAAAATCACCTACCGAATTAGTTTATGCAAATGTGTTTTACTGTGTGACGATTTTTTTATTTTTACAAATAAATCAAAACAAGTAAGGGAGGGAAAGAAAATGAGTAATGAAAATAATGAACATGAACAAAAGCATAATTTTACCATTTCACAGGAAGACTGGACCCTCCATCGTAAAGGACACGATGACCAACAGCGACACCAAGAGAAGGTACAAGAGGCGATAAAAAAGAATTTAGCCGATTTGATCACAGAAGAAAGCATCATAATGTCAAACGGACGCGATGTAGTAAAAATTCCAATTCGGTCACTAGATGAGTATAAGATTAGATACAACTATGATAAAAATAAACACGTTGGTCAGGGTACTGGAGACAGTAAAGTTGGCGATGTAGTAGCAAGAGATGGTTCACAAGGTGGCCAGCCGCAAAAAGGTGCTGGTAAAGGGCAAGGCGCAGGAAAAGAATCAGGTGAAGATTATTATGAGGCAGAGGTTTCACTAATGGAATTAGAGGAAGCTCTTTTTAGTCAGTTAGAATTACCTGATTTAAAAAGAAAAGAACAAGATTTAAATACTGTAGAAAATATTGAATTTAATGATGTTCGAAAAACAGGTTTAATGGGTAATATTGATAAAAAGCGTACAATGATGTCAGCATTTAAACGGAATGCCATGAGCGGGACACCGTCATTCTATCCTATATCACCAGAAGACTTAAAATTCCGTACATGGAACGAAATTAGAAAACCTGAGTCTAAAGCCGTCGTACTTGCAATGATGGATACGAGCGGAAGTATGGGCTTATGGGAAAAGTATATGGCACGTAGCTTCTTCTTTTGGATGACTAGATTTTTAAGAACAAAGTATGAGTCTGTAGACATTGAGTTTATCGCGCATCATACAGAAGCTAAAGTAGTTACTGAAGAAGAATTTTTCACAAAAGGAGAAAGTGGAGGAACAATCTGTTCATCTGCATATCGAAAAGCATTAGAAGTTATTGAATACAAATATTCACCTGAAAGATACAATATTTATCCATTCCATTTCTCTGATGGAGATAACTTAACATCTGATAATGCTCGCTGTGTAAAATTAGTTCAAGAATTAATGAAAGTAAGCAATATGTTTGGTTATGGGGAAGTAAACCAATACAACCGACACTCTACTCTAATGTCCGCATATAAAAACATTAATGATGAAAAATTCCGCTACTACATCCTAAAACAAAAATCAGATGTTTTCCATTCAATGAAGAGCTTCTTTAAACAGGAGTATGAGAAGGCAGCGAAATAATCGCATGATAATTCGCTTTAATGCAGTACGATTAAAATAGTAAGTGAAACCAGAAAAGCCCGGTAGAGGGTTTTTCTGGTTTTTTGTCTTATATATTTAGAGTTAAAATCAATAGTTAAGACAGAGTTCTTATTCAACATAATGGCAGGTTAGTTGAACAAGAAATAAAAGAGTTTCTATGGTATCTTAATAATAAATAGCTTCTAAGGGGATTATCAATGAGTTGGTCAAATTATGAAAAGGCTTTAGCACTATTGGAACAAGATAAAGTTAATAGTGAATATATTGGGGAATGTTCAGACCTTATAATTGAGAAGGCGGAAATAACTTTAGGTTTGAAATTTCCAAACATCTATCGTCATTTTATTAGAAAATATGGTTCAGGTGTTTTTGCAACATGGGATATATTGGGTATTACTAATGAAAACTTTTACGAAGCATATAATCCAGACAATCCAGATGCCATTAGGTTCACATTATCAAAAAGAAAAGAGAATAAATTACCTGATAACTTCATTTCTATTATTGATTATGATTACGAAATCTTATATTGTTTGGACTTAAATAAGCTCAATAACGAAGGTGAGCCAGCGGTTGTTTCTTTTAATATAGGAGAGGACTGGGGCAAACAAGAAATGATTGCTGAGGATTTTGGCGATTTTCTTTTAGAGATTATTCATGATGAGTTAGAAGCGTTAAAATTATCTCCAATTGAAATTATATATGATGTAGAGACTTTAAAAGGTACTTGTTATGTAGAAATTAAACCTGGAAAAGATACAGGAAGTCATTGGAATAAAGACTCTATTTACCTTATAGATGAAACTTTTACCTATTTGTCTCGTGCAATCGAGAAAGAGTATAAAGACTATAGCCCTTGGGGAGTTAGTGAAATAGATAAACATACTTGGAATTTAATTTTAAAACAATTAGAAAATGTAAAGCTCTTTTTAAAAGACATTCCAAAAGAAGAAGAGATAAAAACTATGGTCGGTTTTTTGTGGGAAGATACAGAATCAAAATTTAAAGAAAATATTAATCAAAATATTATTGACTTAATAAATCTAATAGCTGAATTTCAATCATGGATTTGCGATCAAAGCAAGAAACATGAGTTTATTACAATTTTAGGAATTTAGACATTAATTAAATAAATACTATTCAACTAACGCATGCGATTCTTCAATAACGAAGGATCGTTTTCTTATTCAAGTAAATGGCAGGATAGTCATATCGTAAAGGATGTGGTTTAGTATTAATAGCTGGGAGCCGGATCATAAGTAACTGAGATTTTTGTAATTGTTTGAGCTTTTCTAAACTGTCACAAAGGGTGGGAATATTACCAAAAGAAATCTTCCACAATCAGGCGCAATTCTGCAGCAAGAATTGTGCTCTTTCTCTATGTAAGAATAACTCTTTATGATTGGCTTGGAAAATTGTGAAGAATACTAGGATGAAAACCACTGGATTTAGCAATAATTTTCTGGAGAAGATTTCACCATAAAAAAACTGCCCCTCCAATTGTTCGACGTATCTAACAATTGGGAGGCAGTTCACCTTTTATAAAAAGGATACGGCTTTTTCTTATCTTTTTAATTCATACAACCTATTTCGTTTCAGGGATAGAGTCGGGACCTTTGACTAACTTGCTGCCTATCCAATAGAAAATGGCTGCAGATACAAGGCCAACAAAAGCTACTGAAAGATGTGGTGCGTAGAAGTTACAGTATACTGCGATGACCGAAGACAAAATCCAGACAACGAATCCCATTGGTCTCCAGCTTACTAAATTTGCCGAATCATTCTTTCGTAGAACCAAGCGGTCCATAATCATAATTGCTCCGATAGGCGGAATGATTACCCCAAGAAGAACGAGCCAGTTGAAAAAGTGATTATAAATTCCAGAAACTGCAACGATTAAACCGACTATACCAATAATAAGCGTGATAGGTCTCATTTTTTTACCAGTCATATGTGACCAGCCTACAGCGCCATTGTATAAGCAATGTGTACCGACAGAACCTAAATTGATAAAGACAAAAAGGATAGACAAGATGGTAAGCAATGGACCATGTCCTGCTAATACTGTCATGAAGTCCCCACCAGTTGAAGCTGGATTTGGGATAACTCCAGTTGCTACAATAATTCCTCCAACCAGCTCGGCAATCAAGTTCCCGATTGGAAAGGCGAAAATGGTTGATAAAATCCCTTCACGGCCACTTTTTGCCCAACGGGTAAAGTCCGCTGTCATTGTACCTGAATCGGCAAACCCAGCGAATACTAACGTTACAGCAGCTCCAAATGACATTGCATTTGAAACTTGAGGATGATAGTTTAAGATATCAGAGTTACCGGTTTTCATTGCCATAACAATTGCAATAATGGCAATTAGAAAATAAAATGGTGCTGCGATCCACCCTAAGAAAGATAAAGCCTTAATACCGATATAAGTTACTGCAACATAGAGAATTCCACCGATGACGGTCATTATTAACAAATTAGCACCAAATGATCCATGCATCGTAGCGCCAGTAAGTCCGACTTGAAGCGCAAACCAGCCGATTACAACTGTAGAAAGTAATCCGGAAATAATATAATAACCCGAGCGTCCAAATGTTTTTTGTGCGGTCAGAGAAAAGTTCAATCCAGAACGGCCGGCATCGTAGCTTAGTAAGCCTACCATAACGAAAAGGAGGAGATTACCAAGCAGCATTGCTAAGGCGCCGGCTTTAAAGCCAAGCTGTGCAGTAATTAGTCCGCCGATTACTGCACTTGTTAATACCATTGGGAAACCAAACCAAACAGCTGCAACGGATGATAATTTTTTGCGGTATTCTTTAGGAACAGGAGTGTGTTCAAACTCTGGATCCAATAATTTCTTTTCATCAACGCTGGTTGACATGAATGTTTCCTCCTAGTGAAACAAATTTTTGGTGAGTCTCCAATCCGATAACAAGGCCAAGAGAAAAGCCTGATTTGGATGAAACTCTTTTTTTTTATACGTACTTTAAAGCTGAAAGTCGGAACGAAAAATTGATGTATACTTTACCTAATAACGCCATTTTTAAGGTCATATAGCAGATATCAATAGTAAAAAGCTTACCTTTTTGTGAAATATTGTTAACGAGTCACATGGGCAATTAGGCAAATAAAAGTTGAATAATAAATAAGTCATCTCAAGAGGGCGTATCCCTTGTATTTAGACTCATTAGACCAATTTCATGATTGACCACATTTGACAAACTAATTTGTTCACTGGTGAGCAAAGAAGCGAAACATGGTGGATCTATGTATGATTGTCGTTTGTGATCCCCCCTTCTTTAATTTGTGAGGTGCATCTTTAATAAAGCGCTTTCATTTGACCGTGCAAGATTATTGTATGAGGTATTCCATTTAATGTAATTGTATAAAATAACCAAAAATGTGGGTTTTCTATTAGGCATTATGAATAAAGATAAAGGATTAATTTAGTAATAATGGAGATACAGAGGGAATTAGTAAATATTTTAGCCATTTAAGGACCAGATTGTTGAACAATGGATTGTAACATAATTCAAAGAAGTTACATTTACAACAGGTGATAATGTAAACCATGTTGTCCTTTATTTAGACGTAGATCATTCTAATAAGAATACTAAGAGTGATACCTATTTCGATAATTTACTATTTGAGGAAAGTGAATCTCTATCTAATCTTTAACAATATTATTTGTGGACCCGGTTTAGTCACCTTTTGTAATATTAGTTCATAAGGGTATATCTTAAACATCTTAATAGGATTTTTAAAAATTGAATACAAAAAACTCAGTCATATCAAAGGGTGTATCCTAAACAAGTAAACCAATACAATCGACACAGTACGCGAAAATATACAAACAAAAGATAAATTCTAGCGATAGTTAAACAAGAAATTCTTTTATAATTTTTGAAAAAAGTCAGNNCTGACTTTTTTCAAAAATTAATATAAAACCTTTGATATTTTCTGGGATAAATATTCAATTCTAGGCATCATTAATGAATCATCAACGGTTGAAAGTTTGTCTGGTTTAAATAGTTGTAGTTTCCTTAGCTGATAAAAATCCAAAAGCGCTTGTTCAATTGAAAATTGATTTTTCATTAAATACTTTAGATCTAGTATTGAAAATAACATCTGATCCTGTAATATCAAGAGTCTTCCATTGATATTATTAAAGACACCGTTTTTCATTCCTTCACTATAAAAAATAAGTAATTGCTGTTCACGAAATTGAATGATGTCCCAAACCTTATCATACATTAACGGATAGGTACTCTGAAGCTCATTAAGAAAATCATCCGTGATAAAAAGCGCGAGTGAAACAGATTGCTCAATGATTAGTTGAAATTTCGAAGCAAAGACTGTATCTTCATTGGGTATATTAGAGGTCATTTCTTTAATGTATTGCACAAATCCATCAGTAACTCTATGGAATAAATCTTCCTTTGCAGGAAAATATTTATACAATGTTGCTCTACTAATGCCAACGATTTTCGCTATTTCATCCATTCGTAGTGTCTGAAAACCATTTGTTCTAATAGTTGGCATCAGTTTTAAGATAATTTCTTCTTGTTTTTGTTTAAATTTTTCATTTGTATTATTTTCGTCGGTCACTATTGTTTCCTCCTCATTATGGGTATTATATCAAAAATCAATCATATCTAATACGTTTTATACACAAAAACTAAAATAGACAAAAAATATCTTTTTTGTTTAGTTTGTATGTTTTTTATGATAAACTGGCCAAGAAGTTAATCTCACTTGAAAGAGAGGAAATAAAATGAAAACAAGAAAGTTAGGAAATAGTGATTTAGAAGTTTCAGCTATTGGACTAGGTTTAATGGGAATGTCACCAGGAATTTATGGTTCCATCAATGATATAGAATCAATTAAAACGATACATCGTGCGATGGACCTCGGCGTTACTTTTTTAGATAGTGCTGACACTTATGGGAATGGGCATAATGAAAAATTACTTGGAAAAGCATTAGCAGGAAGACGTGATAAGGCAATTGTTGCAACTAAGTTTACATTCGGACCTAATTGGGAGTTCATTGGTGGACATCCGGATTACGTAAAAAAAGCAATAGACGAGAGTCTTCTACGCTTGGGTCTGGACTATATCGACTTGTATTATCAACATCGAGTTGATCCTAATGTACCAATTGAAGAAACTGTTGGAGCAATGGCTGATTTAGTTAAAGAAGGTAAAGTTCGCTATCTTGGACTTTCTGAAGCAGGAGCAGATATTATTCGTCGAGCAAATGCAGTACATCCAATCGATGCATTACAAACAGAATATTCACTTTGGAGTCGTGATATTGAACAAGAGATACTTCCAACAGTAAGAGAACTTGGTATCACACACGTGGCATATAGTCCACTGAGTAGAGGATTCATTTCTGGAGAACTTCGAAAGTTTGATGACCTTGAACCAAATGATATTCGCAGACATTTACCAAGATTCCAGGGTGATAATTTCAAAAAAAACGTTGATATTGTTGATAAACTTAATGAAGTTGCGAATGAAAAAAATGTAACTGTTTCCCAACTAGCAATCGCATGGACTATTGCTAATGGTGCGTTGCCAATTCCAGGTACAAAACGAGTTAAATATTTGGAAGAGAATATTGAAGCACTTAACATAGAACTTACAGAAGAAGATTTAAAACACCTTGAAGAAGTCAGCCCTGAGAACTCGGTTCATGGTGGACGTTATTGACGGTAATCTTATGATCAAATTATAAAAATGAATCGAACCTTTAAGGAGCTAATTAAAATGAAAGAAAATATTTCATTAGAAGAAAGAATACAACGTCTAGAAGATATTGAAGCCATTAAGAAACTTCAGGCAATATACGGACACTATGTGGATAAAGGGTGGAATGGTAAAGAAGTTAACTTTGCAGAACTTCCTACTCTATTTACTGAAGATGCGACTTGGGAGTCTGAAGCAATGAAGGTTAACGTTAAAGGCATTAACAACATTATAGACATGTTAAAGAAAGCAACTGCCCATGGTGAACTTGGCATGCATAGCTTTACTAACCCAATTATCGATATCAATGGTGACAGTGCAACAGGAAAGTACTTGCTATGGGTCGGTGTAAAAGGTGGGGGTGTGACAAACCTTGTCTATCAGAGTGAAGATGTCGTCTATTTAAGAACTACTAGTGGGTGGAAAATTAAAGAAATTAAGCTTTATTTTGCTCAATTATTAAATTCTTAATCTTGTTGTGAATTGAGTAAGCAATTCAAATTGTATTATGGTATTTATAGATAATAAAAAAGGATCTTCTGTAGAGATTCTTTTTTTAATGTCTTTAAAATTCATTATAAATAAAAGAGTCTATTGCAGACTCTTTTTTAATGCAGTTTTGACTATTAAAATCAAATATTAGTTGTAGATCTTCTTTTACTTAAATTAAGTAAAATTTAAGTTAAGTACATTACTAAAACATAGTGCATAGGATAGTTTTAATAGCTGTGAAGGGATAGAGAAAATGTATTATGCTCTTGTCTAAAACAGATTAGACAAAGCATTAACGACATCATATGTTAGTTGAATATCATAAAATTTATCACGAATTAGTTGAATATGTGATCCGATCAATTCACAAATTCAAATACTGATAATATTTGGAAGGGATTTGAAAATTGTGTCTAATGAGGAATTGATTTGTAAGGAGTTTGCTAGAATTATCGGTGGCCAAGAGGGGGTTGCGGGTGGTAAATGTGTGGCAACCATAAATCGTTATGAATTGCCAGTAATAATTTTAGGTAAACCATTCAAAGTTACTTCTTCCTTTTCTTTTGAATCGAGAGATAAGCAACCTAAAAAGGCATTGTGCTTAGGTAGAGTAGCACTCTTGCAAAATGAAGTAGAAAAATTTGTTGCCTCTATAACTAAACAAGGAATTATTGTTTCATCGGTTCATAATGAGTGGCTTTTCGATAATCCGAATTTGATATATGTCAATATTGAAGCTGTTGAAGATCCTTTAGCTTTTGCAAGGAAGATAAGAAAAGCTTTGAATTAATAAGTGTACTTAAATGACCGAACACGTTAGTTAAAATATGGGTATATCCTAAACAACTTAATGAGACTTTTAAAAAATGAAATCGAAAAAACTCAGTCAGATCAAAGGGTGTATGCTATACAATTAAACCAATACAACCGACACTCTACTCTAATGTCCGCATATAAAAACATTAACGATGAAAAATTCCGCTACTACATCCTAAAACAAAAATCAGATGTTTTCCATTCAATGAAGAGCTTCTTTAAACAGGAGTATGAGAAGGCAGCGAAATAATCGCTAGACAATAGATTGAAATGATGTACGAATAGAATAGAAATTGAAAAAACAGAAAAGCCCCTTATCGGGTTTTTCTGTTTTTTGTCATAAAGATATAGTGTTTAATCGATAGCAAAGTCAGAGTTCCTATTCAATATAATGGCAGTTTAGTCATATTAATCGAAACGGTGTAGGTTGCAGTTGGCAATCATGAATGTAATCAAAAATTCTAACGAAATGTATCTTCAAACAAATGAGCCAAATTTGAAAAACTCTTCATTCTTTCCAAAATTGTTCTAGTAGTATGACAATCATGGTACCTACTAGTAATCCATTACTTAAAACATATTTAAAAGAAGAAGGGATTCCGCTAAATGCACTTTCTGGAAGAAACATGATTCCTAAACTAATTAATAATGAAATTCCTAATATCGTTAATCGACGTTGATTTAATTCTTCACGTAAAATGGATTGAAATGAAATTCCAATCATTTGAACAAATGTTGCTAAAAGTGCGGCATTTGCAATTGGACCTGGTAGCAAGGATATAAAGCTTACAAATGAAGGGAAAAAAGAAATTCCTGCTAATATGAGATTTGCTATAAGGAACGGCCTCGCTTTTTTTTGTCCAGTTAGTTGAATAAATCCTGCTGATGCAGGTAATGGTACAACTCCAATTGTAGAGAATAACGATGTGAAAACATGTGATATACCTCCGACCCATACACCACGATTCAAAGTTTTTCTTTCATTTTCTTTAGATAGCGGAGCCACTTGTTTTACAGCTGAAATGGCAGCAATTGTGTTTGCAACTAAAAGGAATGTAAATAAAGTTACAGTTAGAGTGATCCCAATATCTAACCTAGGCGTGCCCCATGCAAATACTTCAGGAAAATTAATAAAAGATGTATGAGAAGGAATATGAGACGGTTTTCCAATTAAAGCATACAAAATCCAACCACTTGAAATTCCAAGTAATACAGCGTAACTTTTCATCCATCCTTTCCCTTTAATTGATAAGAATGTAATAATGGCAAAAACTAAGAGTGCAATAGTAGCCAATAGATAATTAGGATGAGTTACAGTTCCTTGTAATCCCATCATTCCTTTTAGTAACACACCACTAAGCTGAAGAGCTAAGATTAAAAGAAATGTTCCTGTAACTAAAGGGGTAAATAAACGTAGAATTCGATGCACAAGCCCTGTTATCCCAAGAACGAAAAGTAAGATACCTGCAATTATTAATCCACCTTCTAAAAGTTGCAGTACTTCTTTTGCACTTTGTCCTTGATGCATAGCTACTTGTCCCAATATAACAAATATACTTACCCATGAACCGGCAGGACCATCGGCAATAGGATAGCGATGCCCTAACCATGCTTGTAAAAATGAACTAACCCCTACAACTAAAAAAGTTCGCTGCATTAAAGTTGAGATGTCTTCTATTGATAAATGGAATATGCCACCAATGATGATTGGCAATGCAATTGCATTAGCTAAAAGAAACACAAACCACTGTAGGATACTAAAACTAGTATTAAAATATTTTTTATTCATATTAATCTCCTTTGCCGAAAAAGGACCTCATAGAAAAATCCACCTTTTCAATATAGGTAAATTAAAAAGGATGGAATACTTAGGTTTATACGGTGTAAGTTTATAAAATTATTTAATTTTAATAGATATATTTTTTAATAATTTACCATTTACGATAAGGTAAGAATTTACCGTTAAGTGTTAGGATTACGCGATCACCATTTGGATCTTCTTTTTTCTCCACACCTAATTCAAAATCAATTGCACTCATGATCCCTTCGCCAACTTTTTCTTGAATTAATTCTTTAATGGTTGGTCCGTACACTAATAACATTTCATATAAACGATATAAGATTGGGTCAGTTGGAGGCATTTGCATTACTTCACCTCTATGTGGAATAATCGTTAATGCTTGAACCACATCTTCATCTAACTCTAATAGTTCAGCCATTTTTTCTGCTTCTGGACGAGTCATTGTAGCCTGTCCTAATAATGCTGTTACAACCCAAGACTCAGAGTTCTCACTTACTTTTGAAATTTCTTCCCATGTTAAACCTTTTGCAATTTTTGCTTCCATAATTTTTTGCGTAGCTTCTTTTCTATTCATATTTAATAACTTCCTTCCATTTAATTAGTAATTATTAATTTTTTACGTCATTCAATGTTTGATATCCATCAACTAATAAATCTAGTTTACCTGTGTGGGGATCAATAGCTAAGCCATGTACAGGAATGTCTTTTGGAATAAATGGATGATTTCTTACTAAATCAATATTAGCTTGAATTGAATCTTCAACATGATCAAATCCAAATAACCACTTTTCAAGGTCAATTCCAGCATATTCAATAGCTGATAAAATTTCTGGTGAAGATACTCCACGATCTATTATTTTTTGAAGTGTTCCTTTTGGATTACTTTGGCTCATTCCACATGCATGATGTCCAATAATATAAATTTCTTCTGCATTTAATTCATATATAGCTGTTACAACACTTCGCATGATACTACCGAAGGCATCTGTAATCGTTCCACCTGCATTTTTGATGATTTTTGCATCACCATTGTGTAAGTCTAAAGCTTTTGGAAGTAGCTCAATTAAACGAGCATCCATGCAAGAGACAAGAACCATACGCTTTTGAGGTATTTTTGTTGCTTCAAAAGGTAGGTATTCCTTGTTTTGTACAAATTGTTCGTTGTACGCTAATATTTCTTGTAATAGCATATTTATAACCACCTTTAAATTTAGATGTTTTTCTTTGTTGATTCCTCTATGGTATAAGTAAAGTGATGAGGATAGATTAAGTATAGTGAATTGGATTGATAAGCAGAATAAGTTGGCGAAACACTATCTGACTTTCTACTTTCATGATGAAAGGATTGATTTATATCATTGATCAAACAGATTTTGAAATACTGAAATTATTAGGAGGAAACTCAAGAATTCAATGGAAAGAACTTGGTCAAAAAATACATATGACAGGGCAGGCTGTAGGAAATCGAATTAGGAGATTAGAGGATTTAGGGATTATTGAACAATATACAATCGCAATAAACCGAATCAAATTAGGACAAATAGTGACTGCATTTGTTACTGTGTTCGTAAAAACTGCTAATCATCAAGGGTTTAAGAATTTCTTTCAAGAGGAAGAAGCAGTTTCTGAAGTACATCGTACAAGCGGTGAAGGATGTTATTTATTAAAAACACATTTTGCTTCGAATGAAGAATTGGATACATTTCTAGAAAGACTATTAGAGTACGGGAATTATCGTGTTAACCTATCAATAGGAAAATTAAAATGAATAGAGTGGATTAATCAAATAATTAACTTCTTGTATGAAGAATTAAAGGAATTAGTGAAAATATCTGGTATAACCTAAACAAGTAAGCAATACAACAGACACTCTACTCTAATGCCCGCATATAAAAACTTTAATGATGAAATATTCCGCTACTATATCCTTAAACAAAAATCAGATGTGTTCCATTCTATGAAGAGCTTCTTTAAACAGGAGTATGAGAAGGCAGCGAAATAATCACCTGTCATTAGACTTTAATGAAATACGAATAGAATATATGTGAAACCAGAATAGCCCAGTAGAGGGTTTTCCTGGTTTTTTTTAGTTCAGGTAAAAAGTTAAAATGCGTAATTGTTTCGACTTATAATCATCTTATAGCATGTTCCTCATTTCTTTCTACGTGAAAGAGATACTAATTTACTTAACTTCTTAAAATAATATTTTCCACCTAATTAAATGACATAGAAATCAACGTTCAACCGTACCATTTCTTGTGACCATAAGAGCAAGATTGAGGACGCGAACAATTAAGATTTGTTGTTACAATTGGTAATAACTTGCTTTGGGAGGAATTAACATGAATAAAATCCAACAATTTAAAGAGCTTCATCAATCCGATGAACTATTATTTTTAGGAAATGCTTGGGATCTTCTTTCAGCACTAACACTTGAAAAAGTTGGATTTAAAGCAATCGGTACAACGAGCTTTGGGATAGCAAATTCAATCGGCCTTACAGATGGCGAACATATTGATTTTAATAGACATTTAGCTATCATAAAATCAATAGTAGACAATGTAGCCATCCCAGTATCTGCAGATATTGAAGCAGGATACGGGAAAACAATTGAAATAATTGTAAATAACGTGTTAAGAACAGCAGATATTGGAGTAGCTGGAATTAATATTGAGGATTCTTTAAAATATGAAAACGGACTTAGCCAAATTGTTCAACATAGTAAACTTTTAGAAAAAATGAGAACGGCCTTGGATCGACATGGTTTTAAAGACTTTTTTATTAATGCCAGAATAGATACTTTTTTTCAATTGGAAAATCCTTTAACAGAAACAATTGAAAGAGGTAAAGTTTATGTCGAGAGTGGAGCCAGTGGGATATTTGTTCCAGGTTTAATAAATGAAGAAGAAATACTAGAAGTTGCAACCACTATTCAATCACCACTGAATATTTTATCTTTACCTGGATTAACAAATTGTAATAAGCTTGAAAAATTAGGGGTAAAGCGTTTTAGTTTTGGAAATGCATTATCAGATAAGATTATTGCTTACTTAGAGTCAAATATAGAGCAAATATTTAGCACGATGGATACCTCTCATCTATATGTTAATCAGTAAGATTAGGAGTGAAATAATGTGCACTATCAATCTTTCATTTGAGGAAATGTGGGAGAAAATTATTGATTGTGATCGTAAATATGATGGCCTATTTTTTACGGCAGTGAAGACAACAAAAATTTATTGTCGGCCTTCCTGTCGATCAAGAAAACCGAAGAAAATAAATGTAGAGTTTTACTATGATTTGAATGAAGTAGAGAAGGCTGGATTTCGTGCTTGTAAACGATGCCAGCCAGAAATAGTTGAATCACCTAAAGTCGTACTTATTAAGAGTGTGATTACGTTTTTATTAAATCACTATAGACATAAGCTTGTACTAAACGATATTTCAAAACATATAGGTATGAGCCCTTTTTATCTTGAAAGAATATTTAAACAAGAAACTGGGGACACCCCTCGAATTTACTTAGAAAAAATTCGTATTGATAAGGCAGCACATCTACTTAAAAACACAAATCAAACAAACCTTGAAATCTGTTATGAGGTCGGATATCAGAGTACTTCAAATTTTTATAAGGTATTTCGACAAATTAAAAATTATTCACCTACCGAATACCGAATTAAGTCACAATCCCTTTAAAACCGACTATAATCTAGACTGCACCCCTTAATTTCTTGCCCAACAGAGGGTTTTTTCAACATCTACTTTAAGGGGTGCTGTCTAGGGTTTTTCTGGTTTTTTTCGTAAAGACTTAAAATAGCAAGAAAGAGTTCTTATTCAACATAATGGCATGTTAGTTGAACAAGGAGTAGTAATAGTAAAAATAGTCCTCTTTTTACATTTGGCATTATATTTGCTCAGCTGTGAATGTAGATTTTGCTACTCTTTCTGGCTTTGTTAAGAAAATAACTGCAATGACGATACATATACCACCTAGTAATTGGTATACTCCGAAAGATTCCTTTAGCCACGTAATAGAAACAATAGTTGCTACAAGTGGTTCTATACTAGATAAAATACTAGTCTCTGTTGCTGATAAATATTTTAGACTACCGATGTAGAGAAGAAAAGAAAGTGTACCAATTATAATAATTAAAATCAGCATGGAGAATGTTGACAACGTAAAGGTTTGTGAATATTGCTTCCATTCAAAAGAGTGATTGTAAATAAATAATGCAATACCTCCGATTAACATACCCCAGCCAATAATAAGAGTTGTTCCCCATTGTTGAATAAGGGAAGTAGGGTGAAGTGTGTAGAAGGTAAAACCAATAGCTGTTAACAGTCCGAATAAGATAGTTTCCTTAGACATGACAATATTGTGGGCAGATCCATTTGTAATAATAAAGTATGTGCCGATCAGTGCAGAGACAATTGCTAGTGCTTGCAAAGTAGAAGGCAGTTTTTTATTTTGTATTGCGACATAAATAGTAATTAGAACTGGCCCTAAAAATTGGAATAGTGTAGCTGTGACAGCGTTGCTAATATGCACCGTTTCAATAAAAGCATATTGTGCGCCAAGCATTCCAAGAATAGAGAAAATGATCAGTTGAAATAGATGGCGTGGTTGTTGCCAAATACGAAATATATTCTGTTTTTTTGTAAGTAAGAAACATAAAATAAAAACCCCCGCAAGTAAGAGGCGAATGACTAAATAGTCGATAGATGAGAGTCTCGTGCGTTGAAAAAGCCACTGAATTAATGGACCGGATAATCCCCATAAAGTAGCTCCTGTAAGAATCATAAATAGTCCAAGACGTCTGCTGTTTTGCATGATCATGATGCTCCTTTCAAAGATTGATTTTATTCAATTTACATGATAAAAATTATTATATATAACAACTGGTACTGCTAGAAGTGTCAGAAATACAATTTTTGAAGGGGTCAGATTTTATGTTAGAGTTAACACCAAATTTGAATATTGAGTCAAAAATCCCGTTGTATGTACAGTTATATGGGTATATAAAAGAAGAAATAAGAAGCGGAAAAATCCCTCCTATGACGAAGCTTCCTGCAAAAAGAAAGTTAGCAGTGCATTTAGAAGTGAGTAAAAATACAGTCGAATCAGCATATGACCAACTTTTGGCAGAAGGGTATATTGAATCAGTTTCACGAAAGGGTTATTTTGTTTGTGAAATTGAGCAAATGTTGCTTACAGGGAAAAAAAGAGGATCCGTTAAGGAAGTATTAGTCAGAGAACAGTTATATAAATATGATTTTACACAAACGGGTGTAGATCCAAAGACATTTCCATTCGCTGTCTATCGGAAAATTTCAAATGAAGTATGGCAACTAGAAAATATGGACCTTCTATTTCTTGGTCATCCTCAAGGTGAATACAACTTGCGTGAAGAGATTGCGAACTATTTATATGAATCAAGAGGTGTTAGCTGTTCGGCGAGTCAAATTGTAATTGGTGCCGGAACACAATTTTTAATAATAATCTTGTTTCAGTTGCTAAAGGGAAAGCATTTTGCAGTTGAAAATCCAGGATATCATCGAAAGTTGGTTGTTTTTGAAAAGGGTGAAGAAAATGTTCAAAAGATTCCACTTGATGAGGATGGAATCAGTATTGCAGCTTTAGAAGCTAGCAATGCGAATGTTATGTTCGTTACCCCGTCTCATCAATTTCCATGTGGAATGATTTTGCCAATTAAAAAGAGAATACAACTATTACAATGGGCACAAGAGAAGTATGGACGTTATATTATTGAAGATGATTACGACAGTGAATTTCGTTACTCCGGAAAACCGATTCCAGCATTGCAGGGGCTTGATACAGAAGGAAACGTAATTTATATGGGAACATTTTCAAAAGCTTTACTCCCGTCATTACGAATGAGTTATATGGTGTTGCCAAAACAACTAATTAACTTGTATCATTCACAATATTTATTCTTCACACAAACTGTTTCGAGAATTGACCAAGAAATCATTAGAAGATTTTTAAACGAAGGTCATTGGGAAAAACATATTCATAAAATGCGAGTTGTTTACAGAAAAAAGAGAGATGTTCTTGTTTCGGCGATCGAAAGATACTTTTCTAATAAAGTGGAAGTGATCGGAGAAGATTCTGGCTTACATATTTTATTAAAAGTTCACAATGGAATGTTAGAAGAAGAGCTAATAAAAAGAGCGGCTGAAAATAGTATTAAAGTATATCCAGTCTCAATGTATTATAGCGAAGGGAATAATCCCAAAAATACAGTTTTACTTGGATTTGCTATTTTATCAGAGGATGAGATTGAAGAGGCTATTCGATTGTTATATAATTCATGGTTCAAAATATAGATTCGAAAATATAACCGGAAGATCCCAGAGGGTTTTTCTGGTTCATTTTATTTAAAGACAAAGAATTATAAGAGCTTAATTAAAAATTCTCTTGAACGAAAGCTTTTGAAAGTGGATAAAATCTTCTTTTTACGCATAGACGGTTACCGATGAATTGTTAATTTAGAAATGACACAAAATGTTCAATAATAATGTGAAATAATTCACAAAGTATATTGTACAATAAATCCGTAAACATCACACACAAGATTCATTAAAACAACTGGAGGGATATAAATGTTTATTAATTTCTTACGTAACAATAAAATCGCTGCTGGTGTCTTAACTATTCTTCGTATATACGTCGGATACGAGTTTATCAGTGCTGGTTGGCAAAAATTATCTAGTGGTGGATTCGATGCGTCAGGTTTCCTTGCTTTTGCTGTAAAAAGTGCAACAGGCGATCATCCAGCCGTTCAAAGTTGGTGGGCAGACTTTTTAACAAACTTCGCCATCCCACATGTGGACTTATTTAATTTCTTAGTACCTATTGGTGAATTTGCTATCGGTCTTGGTTTAATTATTGGTTGTTTTACAAAAACAGCAACATTTTTTGCACTTATGATGAACTTCTCATTTATGTTTAGTGGTACAACAAGCATTAACCCTCAATTAGTTTTACTAAGTATTTTCATTATTGTTGCCGGATCAAATGCTGGTCGCTTTGGTTTAGATTATTTTATTAAAAAATTTGTTCCAAAAATGGGCGAAATAAAGGAAAAAGGCCACGTTGAAAAAAGAGTAGCTTAAGTTTTAAAAGAGAAAGAATTTTGGTTAATAGATAAGTAAAGTAAATAAAATAATATGTAAATTTATATAAATATTAGGATAGAAATGTAGAAGTGAAATCTACTATTTCTATCCTTTTTTTGTACTAAGAACCTATTTATAAAAATCCTGCTAATAAACGTATGAATTAAACAGTAAGTAAATTTAGACATCATTGTCGCAAATGAATTTATTGAAATTATCCAAATATAACCTCTTAAGTATCTTTATGATATTTAGTTTATTTGAAAATAAATATGTTACAATATTGTGTACAAAATTGTAAAAATAAAACTTTTTAAACTTAATATATTTTTTATATTTACATAAAGACAGAAAAAAGGTGAGGGACAGATGAGATATCATTTTGTGATGTTACAAATAACAGTTGCTGCAGGGGTATTAACTACTTTATTAAACAATCTAGAAGAATATAATCTAATGATCATGACTGCATTTGTGTACGTTTCAGTCGTAATCATTAGTTTATGGATGAGGGAAAATCAAAAGAAATTAAAGGATTTAGATGAAAGTGAAAATCAAAACAGATAATGTAAGTGATAGAAGAGGCTATCACTTTTTCTATTTTATAGTTACATATGAAAGCGGGTAATTGTGTAGTGGAGCGGGGAACTAAAATAAAAGAGATCAGAAAAAGAGAAGGGAGTAGGGCTTCTACGACTTTCTCTTTTTGATCTTACTCTTGTACATGCTCCTGGAGAAATTCAATCATCTGTTTCAATGCTTCTTGAACGATCGGGAGATGGAAATCCTTTTCAAATACATGTTCGCCGTTTGGAATTGTAATGAATTTTGTTTTCACATCTTTTTTTAAAAGGGCGGCTCTCATGAATACAGATTGTTCATATGGAACATCTGTGTCTTTCGTTCCGTGTAAAAATAAAGTGGGCGGATAATCTTTTGTAATGTGATGAATCGGACACAATGTAAGAAGCTGATCTTTATTTTTTATTGGATCAAGAGCAGTTAATTTTTGAACCCATACTCCATGCTGTCTGGCGTGTAAATATATTAAAAAACGCTGTTCAATAGTTCCCTCTGTAATAACTTGATTAGACTGAAGCATTTCAGCAATTTCATTTGGAACCATATCCTTTTGCAAATAATAAGGGCTTGGATTTGTAGCCCAACTCGCACTAATATCGCCATAGCCGTAAAAGGAGACGATTGCACGTGGCTTATGTTTAAATGTTCCAGAACATAGAGCAAGAAAACCGCCAGCAGAACCTCCTACTATCACAATTTTATTTGGATCTATCGAAAAATATTTGGGTCCTTCAGCTTCAATCCAACGAAGTGCATCTTGAACATCTTCAAGGATGTCTGGTAGTTTAGACTCGGGAGCCAGCCTATAATCGATCGAAAACAACGAAAATCCGTTGCTAGTGTAAAACTCAATCATATCTTTCGTAATATCTTCTCTTGTTCCCCAAATGAGACCACCTCCATGGATATAAATAATCACAGGAGCATGTTCACGATTTGTTTCATAAAAGTCTGCTTGAAGAGAAAAGCGATCATTTTTTTTGTAAATAACTGTTTGTTTCATTCGTTCACGTCCAATAGTAGAGATAAAATTAGTTAAATTTCATTGTTGATGTGTGGAAGATTTTTTTGTAAAAGTCGGAAAATCTTTAATGCTATCTGGATTTGTAGTAAATCCTCTGCATTCTTTAAATCTGTATTTAATATTTCTTTGATTTTTTCAATTCGATAGATGAGAGTGTTTCTGTGTAAAAACATTGCTTTTGCTGTTTCACTTAAATTTTGGTTGTGATTGAAATAGTTCTCTAGTGTTTGTATATAGCCTGTTTGGTGAAGTTGATCATGTTCATATACTTTTCCGAGAGATTTCATGAAAAAGTTTTCTAACTGCATATCTTTAATATTTGAATCTAGAAGATGATAGACCGCATAATCTTCAAAATGAGATATCCCTTCTTTTTTATCAAATTTCTGCATTAGTCTAATGGCTTCATGGGCTTCAGAAAAACTTTTATGAATTGAACTAATCGTTTTAAACTGGCGGCCTATTCCGATAAAAAAAGTCGTTTTATTAATGTTTTTAGTAAGAACTTCGAGAATTGTATTAGCATTTAGTTTTGCTTCATTTAAGGATATAGAAGGTTTGTTATCACTTTGTCCGATCAAAATAATGAGTCGGTTGTTTCTATGCAAGCATGTAATTTCTCCATCTATTTGATTCGCACACTCATAAACTATGTCTACACATTTTCTTGCTTTATTTTCTAGTTTATATCTCCAATCAACCATGTCTTCAATGTTTGTAAGTTCGTCTGATTCGATATTAATAACCATACAGTAGTACATATAATTTGGATTCAGGCCATGTAAGTCACAAAGCGTTTTAATCGATTCTTTAGATGTTATTTTTCCATTTAATAAATCATCAAAGAAATCATTTCTAATTTTTTGTTTCACACTTTCTATTTCCCTCTGTTTTATCATTTCAAGCGCTATGATCGTAGAGGCCTGTTCTAGTGCAATATAATCAAATTCCGATAATTCATTTACGGTTTGCCAAACAACGATATATCCAAAAATATCGTTTGCAACCCCAATGGGTAGGATTCTACATTTAACTTCTAAATCTTCCAAATAATAGATCCGTTTTATTAGCTTTTTCATTTGGGTAATGCTGTGGGGAATCGAATCGATAAATTCTTTATGGAACACTTGTCTACCTTTTACGAGATTAAGACAATAGGCTAAATAGGTTGGATTATCTTTGTGTTCTGAGAAGTGAATCAAATCCCAATGATCGTCTACAATCAGAATGGGATTATTAACGGTTTCAGATACCGTAGAAGATATTCGTTCAATTCCTCCTCCTTCTAATGCAATCCTAAAGAGCGTATTATGCATGTCCAACGTTTTTCTATTCAGCAAATCATATCTTCCAGAAGCCTTTTCATTAATAATCGATATGACATTTGATAACGTGTATTCAAATGGTAGTTCTAAAAGAGGTAAACCATATTTATTTGCTTGATCAATCATATTTTGAGGAATTTGATCAAAGTATCGTTTCATTTTAATAATGAGACCGGAACAATTTATTTCTGAAAGCTCTTTAATAATTTTATTTTGTAAATCTACCTGACCTTTAAATATATAACCAGTTGATAGAAGTAATTCATTTGACGACAACCAGTCAAACGCATCGGGGTTTTCCATGATATTAACAAGAGAAATAACGTTATTAATCCCCTTTTCTCCTCCAACAAGTTTAATTCCATCAATCGCTTTTATTTCTAATAAATCCTTAATTGTTAACAAATTTTCTCAACTCCTTTGACATAATTTAATCACATATATTTGTGCAATATGCCTAAATGACATCCTTAATTTTTGGTTTTTGTAAACGATGACGATAGAAGGTATTCATTCTAAAATAATTACGTAAGGTTAGCTAATCGTCAATTATTTTGTAGGAAATCTTCGTTTTTACTACAAAGAAAAGTAGGTTTTAGACTGAAAAATATTTTTATAATAGCTTATTTTGTAACAATCTAACAAATTTTATCATAGGCAGGCTGCATATGAGTTTTCAGGAAATTAAGAGTGGGTGTACTGGGTAGAAAATTGCATTTCTTCCAGATTGATGAGGTGACTCGAATGATATTTGCAAAATCTGGTGATGTTGATTTTATCCAAAAAATAAAAAATTCGAATTTGAGTGGTTTTGTTCACAGTATATTTCATAGGACATTCAATTTTCAATGTTTAGAAGATGGTGAACTGTACACAGTCGCCTGCAATGAAATTGATAACGCGCCGAATACACTTGTGATCGATGTCGATTGTTTTGACAGGATGGATCTAAAAATAAAAGACACGATTTATGTAGAAAATCAAATTCTACACATAGCGAATAAATTATCCATTCATATTGTGAATGTTGAACTATGGGAGAGCAAACTTCCTTTATTACCTAATAACATTGAAGGTTTGAAAGCGAATCTCGCATTCATGAAGAAT
This sequence comes from Bacillus sp. AFS017336, assembly GCF_002555445.1. Taxonomy (NCBI): domain Bacteria; kingdom Bacillati; phylum Bacillota; class Bacilli; order Caryophanales; family Bacillaceae; genus Bacillus; species Bacillus sp. AFS017336. The sequence continues at coordinate 11,142 of NZ_NUCO01000026.1, read as the reverse complement.
TACATCGACCTTCATGGAAAAAGCGGTGGAATAAAGAAAGCCCCTATATTTCATACCTCTTTTGAAAAGGAAATGTCGAAACTACTTCAAGAAAGAACGGGTTTGCTATTGAATGATTTAGCAAACAACCGGATGACTAGTGCCTTACAGCATGCAGAATCACTAATAGGTCTTGGTTCTGGATTAACTCCATCTGGTGATGATTTTCTAGTTGGAATATTAACTATTTTAAACACGAATTCAGGATTTACCAATAAATCGTTTTGTGAAGAAGTGGTTAAGAAAGCGAAAAGCTTAACAAATGAAATAAGCTATATGGCGATAAAAAAGGCATCAATTGGCAAAGTGAGAGAGTCACTTATTCAATTAATTCATTCCTTAATAAATGGGACAGAAGAGGACTTGATTCTCTCCTTAAACAAAGTATTAAACATCGGTTCTTCATCCGGAACAGATATAGCCTTAGGACTTGTCTGTGGGTTGGAAGCGAAAATTAAAGCTGGAGGTAGATTATGACTGTACAAGTTGTGGTAAAGCCAAATACATTTTTTGATTCAGTTTCTTTAATGTCTTTATCAACGAAAGCGAACCAAATTGAAGGCATAGAACAAGCGATCATTGCAATGGGTACTGAAATGAATAAAGGAGTAATTAAAAATGTAGGTTTGAACACTCCTGAGATTGAAGAAGCAAAAAACAGTGATTTGATTATTGCTGTTAAAGCAGAAACTGATGAACTTATTGAAAACGCTTTCTTAGAAATTGATGAATTATTAACTAAAAAGAATACTTCCAAAGGGAAAAGCGAGATTATTTATTCAACGATTTCTTCAGCTGCTACGAGTATACCTGAAGCAAATCTAGCAGTTATTTCGGTTAATGGTGCCTTTGCTGCAAGAGAAGCAAGAAAAGCACTTGAAAATGATCTTCATGTCATGCTATTTAGCGATAATGTAAGCGTTGAAGAAGAAGTCGAATTGAAAAAGCTTGCTCATGAAAAAGGATTATTAATGATGGGTCCAGATTGTGGAACAGCGATTATTAGTAACGTGGGGTTAGCATTTGCTAATGGAGTAAGAAAAGGAAACATCGGTATCGTCGGTGCATCTGGAACTGGTAGTCAAGAGGTTAGTGTTCGTATCCATGATTTCGGTGGTGGAATAACTCAGTTAATCGGAACTGGTGGCCGTGATTTAAGTGAAGAAGTTGGCGGAATTATGATGTTAGATGCGATTAAAGCGTTAGATGATGATGAGGCTACTAAGGTAATTGTTCTTGTTTCTAAGCCACCTGCACCAAGTGTAGAAGAGAAAGTGTTAGCACAAATTAAACAATGCAAAAAACCAGTTGTCGTTTGGTTCATTGGTGGAGATGAAGAGAAGGTAGTTCAGGCTGGAGGACATTTTGCAAAAATGTCAAAAGAAGCTGCGCTTAAGGCAGTTTTATTAGCAGGAGCTGATGAAAGCAAAATTAACAAACGTGCTTTAAATATTCCTCTAATCGAAGAGGTTCGTGCCAAATTAACACCGGAACAAAAATATATTCGTGGACTATTTTGTGGCGGTACATTATGTGACGAAGCGATGTATGCAGCACTTGATAAGTTTGACAATGTTTATAGTAACATCCAGAAAAATCCTGATTACCTTTTAAAAGACATTAATGTTAGTCAAGAGCATACTTTCATTGACTTAGGTGATGATGACTTTACACAAGGAAAACCTCACCCAATGATTGATCCATCTACTCGAATCGCTAGATTTTTACAAGAAGCGAAGGATCCATCAGTTGGTGTGATCGTTATGGACTTTGTTTTAGGCTATGGTTCACACGAAGATCCAGTTGGCGTAATGCTTCCAGCTATTATCGAAGCGAAGGAATTGGCTGAAAAAGAAGGACGTCACTTAGAGATTATTGGATACGTTCTTGGAACAGATTTAGACCCTCAAAACTTTGATGATCAAGTGAACAAATTATTAGCTGTAGGTGTTACACATGCTAGCAGTAGTACGAACGCAGGACTATTAGCTAGAGAATTCGTAGTGAAAGGAGAATAGTCATGAATAAAATTAACGAACTTTTTAATAGTAAAATTTCTGCTATTAACGTGGGGATTGAATTTTTTAAAGATGATATTTTAAAACAAAATGCAAGTGCAACTCATTTAGAATGGACACCACCAGGTGGAGGAAATCCTGAATTAATTGCAGCTCTAGATAAGTTAGAAGATCCAAGCGTAATGGAAAAAATTGAAGCAGCAAATAAATTAGCTGTAGAACGAATTATTAATTCTCAACCAGTACTAATTGGCTTCGACCAAGCAATCAATTGCGTGCCAGGTATGACTAAGCATACGATTCTTCACTCAGGCCCACCGATTACTTGGGAAAAAATGAGCGGCCCTATGAAAGGTGCAGTTACAGGAGCAATTGTGTATGAAGGCTTAGCAAATAGTTTAGAGGAAGCTTACGAGGTTGCGGCTTCTGGATCAATTACTTTCTCACCATGTCATGAACACAATTGTGTAGGCTCTATGGCTGGTGTAACATCAGCTTCTATGTTCATGCACATTGTTGAGAATAAAACTTACGGCAATATTGCTTATACAAACTTAAGTGAACAGATGGCAAAAATCCTTAGAATGGGTGCAAATGATCAAAGTGTTGTAGATCGTTTAATCTGGATGCGCGATGTATTTGGTCCTATTTTAAGAGATGCGATGAAATTAAATAAGAATGGAATTGATTTACGTTTAATGCTTGCACAAGCTCTTCACATGGGTGATGAGTGTCACAATCGAAACAATGCAGGTACAGCGCTGTTAATTCAAGCATTAACTCCATATATTTTGGAAACAGATTTTACAACTGAACAAAAGCGCGAAGTATTTGATTTCGTAGCTAGCAGTGATTATTTTTCTGGTCCAACATGGATGGCACTTTGTAAATGTGCTCTTGATGCTGCTCATGGTATTGAAAATAGCACGATTGTCACAACGATGGCTCGTAATGGTGTAGAATTCGGTATTCGTGTAAGTGGTATGGCAGGAAACACTTGGTTTACTGGACCAGCACAAAAGGTTGTAGGACCAATGTTTGCTGGATACAAACCAGAAGATTCAGGATTGGATATTGGAGATAGCGCGATTACTGAAACATACGGTATCGGTGGATTTGCAATGGCAACAGCTCCAGCGATTGTTGCACTTGTAGGTGGAACGGTTGATGAGGCAATTGGCTTTTCGACAAAAATGAAAGAAATCACAACTGATGAAAATCCAAATGTCACGATTCCTTTATTAGATTTCATTGGTATTTCAACAGGTATTGATGTAAGAAAAGTAATTCAAACAGGTATCATGCCAGTTATCAATACAGCTATTGCCCATAAAGAAGCGGGTATTGGCATGATCGGTGCGGGTATCACTTATCCACCAGTTGAAGCGTTTGAAAAGGCTATATTAACTTTAAGTGAAAACATTTTATAGTTACACTTTATTCGGATAATTCAGGAGTACGGGCTTTGAATTATTCGAATCTAGTACTCTAAACCACTTTTAAACTGTTGACATCGCCAGGGATTCCCCCCCATATAGATTGTCACACTTAATCATCCTAAAAATTATAAATTATTGCTTGGGGTCTGAATCGAAAGTAAGTGTCAGACCCCACAATTCATTCTTAGATACAAATGGATTTAACTACGCTTTTTTGAGGAAGGAAACCCAGGATTATTTAAATAAAGTGGCCATCCATTTCGTATAAGAAAACAACTGAAGGAGAGAAATGCTATGGAAAATCAATCCTTAAATTCAGAATTAATTCTCGCAAGTGAACGAGGAGATTTACCGACAGTAGAACTGCTTTTATCAAAGGGAGCAAGTGTTGAATATAAAGATGCTGATGGTCGTACAGCTTTAATGGCGGCTACTCAAAAAAATCAAATTGCAATTGTAAAAAGTTTATTGGAAGCTGGCAGTGATGTTAACTCAAGGGACATTACCCAATTAACTCCGTTTATCTGTTCGGGAGCAAATGGATTTCATGAAATATTAAGCATGATGTTAAAGTATGGGGCTGATATAAATAGCGTGAATCGATTTGGTGGAACAGCTTTATTACCATCTAGTGAAAAAGGCTATTTAAAGACTGTACAAATTTGTTTAGAGGCAGGAGTTCCTGTTAACCATGCCAATAAGTTAGGCTGGTCGGCTTTACTTGAGGCAGTTATTTTGGGAAATGGAGGCCGGTTATACTCTGATGTAATTGAACTACTTGTTGATGCGGGTGCGGATGAAAACTTGGCAGACCGTGATGGAAAATCCTCTTTGCAACATGCAATTGAACTGAATCAGCATAAGGTTGTAAAAATACTTAATAAAGAGTATGTGGAACAAAATGAGTCGATTAAAAAAGCAAAAGTACTTGCTAATGAAAATCGATACGAGGAAGCCATTTCAGAGATAAATAGCGCTCTTGAATTAGACAGTAAAAACTTAGATTTAATCTACTACAAAGGGCATTTTTTACAAGAATTAAAAAGATATGAAGAAGCTCTTGAGCAATACAATCATGCGCTAGCTGTTGATCCTACAGATCTTGATTTTTATTTTTACACTGCCAATTGCTTAAGATTAATGAATAGACCAGATGAAGCACTAGGTGAATATGATAAAGCAGTCTTACTTGATCCTAATGAAACTTTCTATCTATACCATAAATCAAATTATTTAAGAGAACTTGGAAGACATAAGGAAGCTGTACATGCCATGGAATATCTTCTAGCTCTTCAGCCAAAAAGATATGATTTTTCGTTTCATAAAGCGAATAGTCTTAGATCGCTAGAAAGACATGAAGAAGCTGTAGAAGCAATTGAAAATGCTATTGAAAATGATCCAACTAATTCGTTATATCAGATGCATAAAGAACAATCTCTAAATTTGTTAAGTATTAACGAGTTTAGACAACTAGGAGGTAAATAATGGGGAATTTAGTGATCGTTGCGATCGGAGGCAATGCTCTAGTTAGAGAAAACGGCCGCAACACAACTCAAGACCAATATGAAGCCGTACAAGAAACGGTTGTAAATATCGTAGACATGGTTCAAGAAGGATATGAAATTGTCATAACTCATGGTAATGGTCCACAAGTTGGATTTGCATTACAAAGATCTGAGATTGCTAGTGAAGTAGCAGGTATGCCGACAGTCCCTCTTGTTAACAACGTGGCAGATACACAAGGTGGTATTGGTTATCAAATACAACAAGCTTTAACAAACGAGTTTGCAAAAAGAGGGATAAATAAGAAAGTAGCGACTGTTATAACACAAGTTGAAGTTAGCGCTGATGATCCTAATTTCAAAAATCCTACAAAACCTGTTGGCTCATTCTTTTCACTAGAACAGTCTGAAGAAATGAAAAAAGATCACCCAAGTTGGGTTTTTGTTGAAGATTCTGGCCGTGGATATCGACGAGTTGTTCCATCTCCAAGACCTACCGATATTGTTGAAAAAGAGGTAATCCAATCTTTAATTGAGGATGGTTACGTAGTAATCGCTGTAGGTGGCGGTGGAATTCCTGTCGTAAAAAAGGACGATAAAACGTACGAAGGAATTGACGCAGTTATCGATAAAGATTTTGCTACAAGTCTTTTAGCAGAACAAATTCAAGCGGAGACATTAATTGTCACAACTGGTGTTCCAAGGGTATGTATAAATTTTGGTAAACCAAATCAAAAAGCACTTGAAAAAATTACTGTAGAAGAGACAAAACAGTATGTCTTAGAAAATCATTTTCCTCCAGGAAGTATGCTACCAAAAATTGAGGCTAGTTTAAGTTTCTTACAAAATAACGGAAAACGAGTAATTATAACGAATCCTGAAAGCTTGAAGGAAGCAATCAACGAGCAAGCAGGTACTCATATTGTAAATGCATAATTTAAAGGCGGCTCTGTATTAAATTACAAACTAGTAAGGAAATCAATTTTTAAATGAGTAAGGGGTGTTAATGATGGAAGAAGCTAAATTAGCAGCCAGTGACCATGAGATCTATCAATCTTATGGGTACTCGGAAGAACTGTTACCTAAAACGCCTAATCAAAGAGATTGGGGAATGTCCAACTATGTTACCGTTTGGATGGGTGCGGTTCATAATATCATGTCTTATATGACAGTAGCAGGTTTTTTTGTCCTCGGTTTAAACACGAAGCAAGTTATTTTAGCTGTTATGCTTTCAGCTAGTATTGTCGCAGTGTTTTATTGCCTTAATGGTTATGCCGCTTCTAAATATGGCTTGCCATTTGCGATGTTACTCCGTGATACGTTTGGAGTAAAAGGAGCTATTATCCCAGCGTTATGTCGTGGTCTAATTGCTGGCTTAGTATTCTTTGGTACCACAACCGTGGTCGGAGCGGAATCTTTAAATGTCATTTTTGCAAGATTTTTCCCAAATTATATGACGCTAGGTGGTGACTTTAATCTACTTGGATTAACAGTCCCAACGATGATTTCATACGCAATACTTTGGACAGTAACTGTTTTACTTTTCTTAGGTGGGATGAATGTTCTTAACAAATTTGGTAGCTGGTCTTCACCGATTGTTTACATCTTTATCATTGGTGCAGCTGTTTGGGCGATTAATATGGCTGGAGGTTTTGGGCCAATTTTTGATTATGTTCCAAAGAACCCAACAAGTAGCCCACTAGTGTTTATTGCCTGTGTGAGTGCTTTAGTATCTAACTGGGCAGGTCCAATCGTAAATATTTCCGATTTTACGAATCGAGCTAAACGTCCAAAGGATGCCATAATTGGATTACCTTTAGGGTTTATCTTGTCTTATATCCTTTTTGCCATTACTTGTGTTGCATTAATTGCAGGTACTGAAATAGCTTTCGGTGAACCAATCTTTAATATTGTTCATGCGATTGATAAAATCGAAAATACATTCTCAGTTCTTGTTTTAATACTTGCATTAAACGTTGGTGCTACAGCATTTTGTGTGTTTGCTAACTTATTACCATCAGGATTACAAATGACTGCTCTTTTCCCAAAAGTGTTTACAGTAAAATCAGCGGGGATTTTAACAGCAATTATTGGAACGTTAATTTTACCTTGGAAGCTTGTAGAAAGCCCAACGACATTATTTTATTTCTATAGCTTTATTGGTTCAATTTTCGGGCCAATCGCAGGTATTATGCTTTCAAGCTTTTATATTCACCGCAAAAGACAGATAAATCTAGATCATATTTATGTTCCAAAGGGCAGTAATGGAGAATATAAGAGCGGTTATAATCCAATTGCCATGATTGTTTTGGCCATCAGCTTTATACTTCCGATGTCAGGTGCTTTCCTTAAGAGTGTGCCGTTTTTTGTGAAAATGAATGAATTTGCCTTCTTTAGTGGATTAATCGTTTCGTTTATTTTATACACCATTTTCGGAAGAATAAGCAAAGCGAATTAGTAAGATTCATAGGACGATTGGGTAACATATAGACACCTATATAGTCATTATATAATAGGAGGATTTAATAATGGATTACATGAAAATGGCAGCAGAAGAAACGATCAAAGGAATGAATAATAAAGTTGGGGGACCATTTGGTGCTACAATTGTTAGAGGCGATGAAATTATCGCAGTTGTAAGCAACACGATGATGAGAGATACTGACCCATCTGCACATGCAGAAATGGTTGCAATCCGAGAAGCTTGCAAGAAGTTAGAAACAATGGATTTATCTGATTGTGAAATTTATGCAACTTGTGAGCCATGTCCAATGTGTGTAGCTGCAATTATTTGGGCTGGGATTAAGAAAGTTTACTATTGCAATACTTCAGAAGACGCTGATGTTCACGGGTTCTCTGATCTACATCTTCGAAAATATTTAACAGGAGAAGATAAAAGCGTTCTTGATCTGATTAAAGTGGACAAAAGGGAAGACTGCGATAACTTATTTGAGCATTTTCACAAACTAAATAAATAATCTTTTTCTACACCATATATTTAAGTGAAGCCAGTATCATCAGAGCTTTACTACTAGATCGTTTACGAAAATAACACAGTCCGGCTCTCTTGTCATTGGAGTCGGATTTTACCATTTTATAAATAAACTTTTCATGAGGAACATGATGTAAAGTGTTTTCTCTTACCTTCAATAAAATGAAATCTCTATTAGTGGAGGGTTACTTCCCGCTAAGTGTAGGGAAAAAGATAAATAACAGGACAGGAGATATCTCATGGATCGTAAAGAAAGATACTTAACACTTTTTAATAAAATTAGTCAATATAACACTGGGGAAAAAGGAATTACAAGACTAGCGTATTCGAATATGGAACAAACTTGTACACATGCTTTTATCCGTATGTGTAAAGCAGAAAAATTAGATATCCAAATGGATCAGTGTGGAAATGTGATAGCAAGAAGAGAAGGCAGAGTAAAAGGGCTCCCTCCTGTTGTAATGGGATCTCATTTGGATTCAGTGTACGAGGGTGGGAAATATGATGGAGTAGTTGGCGTAATTGCGGCACTCGAAGTTATTGCGCGTTTAAATGAAAAGAATATTGTGACTGACCACCCAATCGAAATTATCTCGTTTGCCTGTGAAGAATCTTCTCGCTTTGGGGTATCAACTGTTGGGAGTAAAGCGATGGCGGGGATCATTGAAAAAGAGAAGTACCGTCATTTAGAAGATCGTAATGGCATTACGATGGAGAAAGCATTTGCTCACTGTGCACTTGATTTCAATAGTATTGATGAAGCTAGTAGAGCAGATGAAGAATTTAAAGCGTTTTTTGAGCTTCATGTTGAGCAAGGTCCAATATTGAAAAATAATCATAAAAAAATTGGAATTGTTACTGGAATTGCAGCACCTATTAGACTTCTAGTTAACATAAACGGAAAAGCGTCTCATTCTGGAACCACTCCAATGAATATGAGAAAAGATGCACTTCTTGGAGCTTCTGAGATCGCTTTAGAGCTTGAAAAAGTTGCAATACATGAACAAGAACATGGCACTGTTGCGACAGTTGGTGTATTGGATATCCATTCTAGTGCGATGAACGTAGTTCCAGGAGAAGTGCTGATGAAAATCGACATTCGATCATCTTCAGTACAATCAAGAAAGTTTGTTTTGGATTATTTATTAAAAACGATCGAAAAGGTTGAAAAAAATAGAAAGCTAGAAATAGAAAGTAAAATCATCAGTACAGAAGAACCTGTATTGCTTTCGCCTAAACTGATTGATGGATTACAAGCTATTTGCGTTGAAAAAGAACTTCCTTTTGAAGTGATGCAAAGCGGTGCAGGACATGATGCAATGAATATGACAAAGCTTGCTCCTGTAGGTCTCATTTTTGTTCCATCTGAGGATGGTCTTAGCCATCATCCAGATGAATTCACGGATATTGATGATATTTTAATTGGAGTAGATGTTTTAGAAGAAGCAGTTCTACACTATTCAAAAGCAGATAGTTTTGTATCAAATTAATTAAGGTATTCCAAATGAAAAATATATTTTTTGAGCAATACGAGTAAAAGAGGGAAAAATCCATGTTACGAAAAACTGCGTTACCGTTTTTACTGATTTATATGTTTCTTGCAATGCTTGGAATTGGACTTGTTATTCCAATTCTTCCAGAGCTTTTAATAGATTTTGGAGCAGGTGGAAAAGCAGCGGGATATTTAGTATCCGCATTCGGCTTAACACAATTTTTGTTCTCGCCAATAGCTGGTAATATCTCAGACAAATACGGACGGAAGCCGATGATTGTTGTTGGACTGTGCCTATTCGTTTTATCTAACCTATTGGCTGCTACTGCAGATCATTTTTCGCTTTTTCTTGTCTCACGATTAGTTGGTGGGATGGGGGCAGCAGCCTTGATTCCTTCTATTATGGCTTATGTTGTTGATATTACAACAGAAGAACAAAGGCCAAGAGCAATGTCATTTCTAGGCGCATCAATGTCATCTGGTTTTATTGTTGGACCAGGTATAGGAGGACTACTTGCTGAGTTTGGAACGAGAACTCCTTTCTTTGCGTCTGCAAGTATTGGATTTTTGGCAGTACTTAGTTGCATACCATTACTAAAGGAAGCCAAAACTGCAGAGGAACGTCTAGTGCTTCTGAAATCAAAACCAAAGAAGGATAATATTTTTCGCCAACTTGCACAATCGGTTAAATCTCGCTATTTTATCTTATTGTTATTAATATTCGCACTTAGTTTCGGACTTACTCACTTTGAAGCAATATACCCATTGTTCGTTACTCAGAGCTATGGATTTACAACTAGAGAAATATCCATCCTGTTTATGGTCTGTTCATTTATCGGTACATTCAACCAATTAGTACTGACGAACAGGCTAACACAAAGATTTGGGGAAAAGCCAATTATTAGCAGTATGCTCTTGTTGTCCGGCGTTGCACTTGTTTTCTTGCTATTTTCAGGGAATTTCTTTTATGTAATGGCCATTACAATGTTGTACTTTACATTTAATAACATACTGCGTCCGACGATTAACACATTACTTTCCAGGGAAGCTGGAAATGAACAAGGTTTTGTAGCAGGACTGAACAATGCATATATGAGTCTCGGTCAGATTTTTGGACCAATACTTGCGGGCTTTTTATTCGATATTCATATCAATCTACCTTATCTATTTGGAGCATTTGTATTACTTGTTAGTAGCTTCGTGTCTGTCAGATGGATTGGGAATAAGAAGGGAGTAATAGCTAAAGAAAATAGGGGAGTAGAGGATCGGGCATTATAGTACCTCATTAGGTTATATAACTATGTTTTTATATCTATATATTCCTTGCAAGGATGGCTTTTTGATACTAATGCAATAAGAGTTAGCTGAAAATGAACTTCCACCACCAGAAGGATTGAACACTATATAAACACTATAAAAACAATTTTAGCTATCTAAAAAAACTATGAACAATTTTAAATGGGATAAATCGACTATTTAGTCGATTTTTTTCATGTCGTTGAAATAAAACCTAGTCTATATTGAAAAATAAATCATTCATACTCAAGAAAGATCTACGTGATCATAAAATACCGAGAATATGAAAATTGCTTACACGAGTATGGTTCATGAGTTAAAAAATGAGAGGGAATACGAAATTAATTAACTCATAAAGGGTTCA